>JAITMZ010000046.1 GCA_031290725.1 Spirochaetaceae bacterium | reverse complement strand
AAATAAGGAAGGGAAAAAGTAGTGGTTTACCCCTAAAACTTCTTAACCTTCTTTGACTTTGCGGAGAATTGCTCCCGCACTTTCGCCTTGAAGGTGTCGCCCCGGTCGAATTCATTTTTGAACATCCCGAAGGAGGTGGCCCCCGGTGAAAACACCACGGTCTGCGGGGCGTCCCGTCCCGGAATTTTTTGCAAAAAAGCCTGAACATGACCCAAAAGCGCATCCAGCGAATCGTAGGGGCCGTAAAAATCCGTCCCTCCCCCAGTCAAAAGCGGCGTTAAGCGGTCGGTACCGGTGCCGGCCAGGAGATGAATCGACGCCGTTTCCCCGCAGGCTGCTGCCAGGGGTGCCCAGTCGCAGTGCTTATCCGTGCCGCCGGCGACCAGATGCACAGGCCGGTCAAAGGCATGGATTGCGGCGGCGGCGGCTTCCGGGACCGTGGCGGTGGTATCATTGTAAAACCGCACTTCCGGGCCGCCACAGAGCTGCCAGGTATGAAAATACTCCAGGCGATGGGGAATCCCCGGCCACTGGGCCAGACCCGCGGTGACGGAATCCGGCGCAACCCCCAGCAGGGAGAGCACGGTGGCCGCCGTGAGGGCGTTCCGCCGGTTGTGTTCGCCGGGGACCCGGATGGCCGGAAGGCTGGGGGCCGGCAATCGGGACTGTTTTTGCCCTTGCCGGGACACGGCCTCTTCCAACTCCGGAATATGCACGAAGCGTCCCCGGGTCTCGCGTTCAAAAATGGCTGCCCATTGGTCTTGAGCAGCACAGACCGTCCAGTCACCATCGTCCTGGTCGGCGTAGATGAGCTTTTTGTCGGCGATATAGGGGGCCATGGCACCATACCAGTTTTGATGATCCGCGAAAATCGGGGTGATTACGGCGATTGTGGGCTTCAGGACGCCCCGCCCCCGGAGGTCGGCAAGCTGCCAACTGGACAGTTCCAGCACCACCGGCGTGTCAGGCCCGGTGCGCAACAGGAAGCTGAGGGGATTCACGGTGATGTTGCCTCCCAGAAAGGCGGTAAACCCGGCGCAGCACAGGCAGAAATGGACGGCGCTGGCGGTAGAGGATTTGCCCTTGCTGCCCGTGACGGCGATGACCGGCGCTTTGGTGAAGGCCAGGAACACCGAAATGTCCGTTTCGATGGCCCGGGCAGCGGCGAGATATTCATTGCCGTCGTATTTGATGCCGGGATTCTTGATCACCACGTCGGCATCGGCGAAATCCGGGATGCGATGCTCCCCCAGCACGAAGCGCAAGTTCCCGCCTTCCGCTTCCAGGGCCTCAACGGCGGCAAGCAGTTCGGCGCGGGTCCGGGTGTCCGTCACCGTGAGCGCGGCGCCGTGGGCCAGGAAAAAGCGAGCGGATTCTTCGCCGCCGTGGTTCAGCCCCAGACCCATGACGGTGATTTTTTTGCCGGCGATATCCGTCAGGCTGTGAAAGGCGCATCCCGGCGGATACACATGGGGCGCTGCCTGCACGGGTGCGTTCACTTCGCAAATTTTCTGGCAAGCGTCTTGGGGGGCATCTTTCCCCGGCAGCACGGCGGCATTGGACATGTGCTAGTCCGTAATCCAGTCGGTGCGGAGGGATTGGAATGCCCGGAAACGCCTCACCGCGTCTTGCAGAAGCAGTTCTATGAGATCAGGGTAGGCAACCCCCGCTGCGGCGCACATCTTGGGGAACATGCTGATCGCCGTGAAGCCGGGCATGGTGTTGATCTCGTTCAGATAGATGTCGCCGGAGCCCTTGTCCAAAAAAAAGTCCACCCGTGCCAGCCCGGAGCAGTCCAGCGCAGCGTAGGCCAGCCGGGCAATGTACGCGATGAGTTCCCGCTGGGCGCACCCAAGGGGTGCGGGTATCAGCAGCGCGGCACCGTCGGGGTCGATGTACTTGGCGTTGTAGTCGTAGAATTCAGCGTGGGGCACCACTTCCCCGGCTTCGTGCATCACCGCCTGGTGGTCCAGTACGCTATTTCCGGTGACGGAACACTCGATTTCCCGGGCATTCATCCCCTTTTCCAGAATTACCTTGTTGTCCCAGGTGAAAGCCTCCAGGACGGCCGCTTCCAATTCTTCACGGTTTTTCGTTTTGGTGATGCCCACGGAACTGCCGGTACAGGCAGGTTTCACGAAGACGGGATAGCCGAACCGCGCCTCGGCTTGGGCGGCTTTTTCCCGCATCCCCCCGGTGTCCAGGTCGGCCCGGCACAGGCACACCCAAGGCACCACCGGAAGCCCGGCGTGGGACCAGAGAATTTTGGTTTTTTCCTTGTCCATAGCCACAGCGCTGGCCATGACGCCGCAGCCCACGTAGGGAAGGCCCGCGCACTCCAGCAGCCCCTGGATGGTACCGTCCTCCCCGAAGGTGCCGTGGAGGGCCGGGAAGACCACGTCGACTGCCAGGCTGCCCCCTCTTGCCAGGGCGATCCCCGCGCCGGGGCGCACCACCAGTTCTTGCTCGTTGCCGCTGATTCGGAAGGCAGCCGTTTCGTCGCCCCGGAGGCGGGAGAGCTCCCCATCCCCCAGGAGATACCACCTGCCGTCCTTGGCGATGCCCCCCAGATGCACGGTGTGCCGGACCGTGTCGATATGCCGGGCAATGGACGCCGCTGACACCAGGGACACCTCGTGTTCGCCGCTTTTCCCGCCCCCAAGGATCAATATATTCATAGTACCCTCCACCAGAGGTATACCACAAAGCAAAAAAAATGTAAAGCCCAGGCCCCTTGACCAGGGCACCGGCGTTTACTCCCCGAACAAAGCCCTGGAGAGAAACCTGTCATCCAGTACCGCCCGCAGCATCCTAAGTTTGGCGCTGTAACGTTTCTTGTCCACCTTGAGCGCCCGAAGGCGTTTGAGCGCCAGTTTACGCATGATGTTCAAGTTGAGCGCCCCATTCCCGATCCGCGCCCGGCTGCCGTCCTCCCGGAATATTACGTCAAGGCACCTGGCGTCAAGACGCTGGGCAGATTATTTTCAATCGACCAGTGTCCTCGGATGTATTTGCCGAACTCGTCGGCAAAAAAGCCCGCGCTGCTGATGTAATATTGGTCGGTCCGCACCGTTTCCTCGCCTATTATCGTCCGAAATGTCCGATGTTGAATGATACTCTTCAAATCCTTCCACATATCCTTGTTTTCCAGTCATTCAATGTCGGTTACAGTCCTCACTTCGCGGTTTTTAATCCTGCCGTGGCCTTTCTCCGTCCCCGACTGCCATACGTCCTCCGGTACGTCGCGGATTTCCCCGCTTTCCATGCCTTCAAAGAGATCCTTGATGTTCCGGTACAGGGTCGGCTGGTTTTCCTTCACCGCCAGAATGTAGTCCGCTTCTTTTTTCCGTATCTTCTTCGCGATAGCCGTCTGGCACGACATGGCGTCCGCCGTCACCGCGTCCCCTTTTCTGTGCTTCGTGACTAAAAGTAAACGCCGGTGCCCTGGTGTGGGGTTCTTCTTCTATTGCTCATTTGTGTGCTATACTGCAAGACATGGACGAAGAGCGGAAAAGTTTGTATGTGGAGAGCACGATTCCCAGCTACGCTACGGCGCGGCCCAGCGCCGATGTGGTTATCACCGGACGGCAGAATCATCAGAGAGAAGACCGCCCTCGTTTAGAAGCAGCGGGATGGCGCTTTTTCACGACGGAAGAACTTGAGGCGCGGATAGCGCGGCACCATGACAACGGCGCTGGTGCCATACACGGGCGGGGCAAATAGGCTGGAGTGAGGGGTGCCGGGCGGTCTCCGCAAGGAGGCACGGTCCTTCGACCGGCTCAGGGACCGGCGCTTATGCTTTTTTCACGCCTTCCTCCCAGAGTTCCTTGTACAGTGCCATAATCTCTTCCTTGCTGGGGGTCCGGCGGGTGTTGCCGGGGCTGCCGCTCGCCAGGGCGTCTTCCGCCATCTTGGGAATGTTTTGGAAAAAGTCAGATTCTGGAACCTTACATTCCTGCAAGGTCTTGATGTTCAATCTCTGCAGCAGGCCGGTGGTGGCGGACACAAAAGCGTCGGCCCCCTCCTCCGCTGTCATGCCGGAGCGGTATACGCCGATGGCTTTGGCAAGGCCGCAGAGCTGCTCGATTGCGCCGCTCTTCAGGTATTTGAGGCAGACCCCCTGCAACTGGGCGTTGGACAGGCCGTGGGCAATGTGAAAGAGGGCGCCGATGGGCCGGCTCATGCCGTGCACGATGGTGACGGACGCGTTGCTGAAGGCGATGCCCGCTTCCAGGGCGGCCGTCGCCATTTCGCTGCGCGCCTCCCTATTGCTGCCGTTGGTATAGACCTCGTAGATGTTCTTGAATATCTTCGTGACCGCGGACACCGCGAAGATGTCGCTCAGGGGGAAGGCCTTCCTTGAGGTATAGGCCTCAATCGCGTGGGTCAGCGCGTCAACGCCGGTGGCAACCGTCACTCCCGGGGGAGCGGTCAGCGTGAAGACGGGGTCAACCACCGCCAGAGCCGCCATGAGGCGCGGGTCGCTGAGGAGCATCTTTACGTTGGTGTCCGTGTTGGTGATAATCGACACCTTGGTGGCTTCCGAGCCCGTCCCCGCGGTGGTGGGAATCGTCACCGTAGGGGGAAGCGGCTTTTCGAGCTTCTTGCCCGTGTATTCCTTGATGCTGCCGCCGTTTGCGGCGACAGCGGCGATGGCCTTCATGGAGTCCATGGGGCTGCCGCCGCCTATGCCGATGAGAAAGTCACAGCCGGTGCCCTGGTAAATCCCCACGCCCGCATCGATCATTGAATGGGTGGGCTCGCTGTTGATGCCGGAGTAGACCGCGTATTTGGTGCCGATCGCATCCAGTTCATCGGTGAGTTTTTTCATATTGCCCAGGCTGACCATCGCGTCATCCGTGACGATCAAGGCTTTTTTCCCGAAGCCTCGAATGTACTGCATACTCATTTGAACGGCGTTTTCGCCGGTGATGATGTTTTGCGGAACGAAAAATAAATTTGCCATAATTGCCTCCTAATCTGTATGCTCTTAGTATACCACGTTTTTTTTATTTGTCAAGGAAAAATAAAGGCAAAAATTAAAAATCGAGGTTTGAAAAAATTTGCGCGTTTTTTCAAATTCCACTTGACATTTTTTTTCGGTGTTGGTACACTCAAGGAACATCAATGGCGATGTGGAGTGGCTAAAGCCGTGTCCGCATCGCTTTTTTTGATTTTTCCGAGAAAGAGGTACAAAGTATGGAAAATCTGCCAAAAATGTTTGGAAGCATGGTTTTCAATGACACGGTAATGAAAGAGCGCCTTCCCAAAGAAACGTACAAGGCGCTCAAAAAGGCCATCAAAGACAACACGGACATCGGGCTGGACGTGGCAAACGTGGTTGCGGCTGCCATGAAAAACTGGGCGGTGGAAAAAGGCGCCACCCACTTTACCCACTGGTTCCAGCCCATGACCGGAATCACCGCGGAAAAGCACGACAGCTTTATTTCCCCCACCCCGGAAGGCGGCGTGTTGATGGAATTTTCCGGCAAGGAATTGGTCAGGGGCGAGCCGGACGCTTCCAGTTTCCCGTCGGGCGGCATCCGCGCCACTTTCGAGGCGCGCGGCTACACGGCGTGGGACCCCACATCCTACGCGTTCCTGAAGGACAGCTCGCTCTATATCCCCACAGCCTTCTGTTCCTACACGGGCGAAGCGCTGGACAAAAAAACCCCGCTGCTGCGCTCCATGCAGGTTTTGGAAAAGCAAGCGCTTCGCATCCTGAAATTGTTCGGGAACACCGCGGCGCAAAAAGTGCTCACCACCGTGGGGCCGGAGCAGGAATACTTTTTGGTGGACAAGGCGCTTCACGACAAACGCAAGGATTTGATGTTCACCGGGCGCACCCTCTTTGGCGCAAAGCCCCCCAAGGGACAGGAGCTGGAAGACCATTATTTCGGCGCCATCAAGCCCCGAATCGCGGTTTTCATGAACGACTTGAACGAAGAACTGTGGAAGCTGGGCGTCCTTGCCAAAACCGAGCACAACGAAGTTGCCCCGGCCCAGCACGAGCTGGCGCCCATTTTCTCTACCACCAACGTGGCGGTCGACCACAACCAGCTTACCATGGAAATCATGAAGAAGGTGGCGCTCCGTCACGGCCTGGTGTGCCTGCTCCACGAAAAGCCCTTTGCGGGCGTCAATGGTTCGGGAAAGCACAACAATTGGTCGCTGGCCACAGACACGGGGCTGAACTTGCTGGAACCCGGCGATTCGCCCGCGGAAAACGCCCAGTTTCTCACCTTTCTCACCGCCGTCATCAAGGCGGTGGACGAATATCAGGAACTCCTCCGGGTGTCCGTGGCCACCGCCGGCAATGATCACCGGCTGGGGGCAAACGAAGCGCCGCCGGCCATCGTTTCGATATTCCTGGGCGAGGAGCTCACCGGCATCATCGACGCTATTGAAAGCGGCCAGGCTTACGGCAAGAAAGAAAAGCAGCACATGACCATCGGCGTGGACGTGCTGCCCCGCATCCCCAAAGACACTACCGACCGCAACCGCACGTCGCCGTTCGCTTTTACCGGCAACAAATTTGAATTCCGTATGCTGGGCTCGTCCGTGTCCGTTTCGGGGCCGAACTTTGTGCTCAACACCATGGTGGCTGACATTTTGCAGGAATTCGCGGACAAGCTGGAAAAGGCCAAAGATTTTACCCTTGAACTGAACGCCCTTATCAAGGATACCATCAAGGCGCACAAGCGAATCATCTTTAACGGCAACGGCTACGACGAATCCTGGGTGCACGAGGCGGGAAAACGCGGCCTGGCGAACCTCAAAACCGTGCCGGAAGCCCTGGGCAGCTTTATCAAGCCCAAAAGCATCCAACTGTTTGTCAGGCACGGCGTGCTGAGCGAAGTGGAAATTCGCTCGCGCTACGAAATTATCCTGGAAAACTATTGCAAGACGTTGAATATCGAAGTTCTGACCATGCTTGAGATGATTTCAAAGGATATTTTGCCCGCGGCGTACAAGTACCTTAAAGAGCTGTCAAAAACCGTGCTGGCTGTCAAACAGGCGGCGCCCGGTACGGTATGCAAGGCGCAGACCGCGATTATTTCCAAGCTGAGCGCCCTGGCGGACGATCTGGAAGCCAAAGGCGGCAAGCTGGAAAAGGCGCTGTTCGCCGTACACGAAGCGGGCGGGGCCGCCAACGAAGCCGCGGAGTACGCCAAACAGGTGATCCCCCTGATGCAGGAAACCCGCGCGGTGGCGGACGAAATCGAATCGCTTTTGGGCGAGGAGTATTTGCCATTCCCGACCTACGAGGATTTGCTGTTCAGGGTATAGCGGTAGGGCGCCTCCAATAAAATCGCTTGACATGCGTACTATTGCCAAGCCGTTTGAAATTGTGTATAATGTAATAGACTGACATAGGGTCAACGTATTTCACGCTATGGGTGCCGGGATACGTGTATCAAATTATTCGACCGGTGGCGCAACGCTGATTAAATTGCGATATTAAGGAGTAATAGACGATGGTACAGGCTTTGCAAAAAAATGCCCGGTGGAAGGGGCGGCGGGGGCCGCTGGTGCTGGTGATCATGGACGGTGTGGGATATGGCGCATATGCGGAGGGCGATGCGGTGCGAGCCGCACGGATGGCCCACCTGGACGCCATTGCGTCGGCGTCGGCGTGCACGCGGCTCAAGGCCCACGGGACGGCGGTGGGGCTGCCCTCGGACGACGACATGGGGAACAGCGAGGTGGGGCACAACGCCATGGGATGTGGGCGGGTGTTCGCACAGGGTGCCAAGTTGGTGTCGGCGTCCCTCAAAACAGGGGCGCTCTTCGCGGGGGACACCTGGAAGAAGCTGGTCGCCAACGTGGTGCCCTCTGCGGCTAACCCGGGAAGATTCCGGGGCAGCCTACCCACGCTGCATTTCATCGGCCTGTTTTCCGACGGCAATGTACACTCCCACATCGACCACCTGAAAGCTATGGTCCAACGGGCGGCGGAGGAGGGCGTCCCGCGGGTGCGGGTGCACATTTTGCTGGACGGGCGGGACGTGGGGGAGACCAGTGCGCTGGAGTATGTGCGTCCCTTCGAGGAATTCTTGGCGGGTATTCGCGGCCGAGGCTGCGACGCGCGAATTGCCAGCGGAGGTGGGCGGATGTACCTCACCATGGACCGCTACGGCGCGGACTGGCGGATAGTAGAGCGGGGCTGGCACACCCATGTGCTGGGGGACGGGCGGGCATTCCCGTCGGCGGAGGCGGCCATCGAGACGTACCGGAAGGAAATTCCCGGCATCATCGACCAGGATCTGCGGGAATTCGTCGTCACCGACAGCGAAAATCAACCCATCGGGGCGATACACGACGGGGATAGTGTGGTGTACTGTAATTTTCGCGGCGACCGGGCGCTGGAAATCACGGAGGCCTTTGAGTCGCCGGAAGGGGGGTTCGACAAATTCGACCGTATCCGTCTGCCAAAGGTGGAATATGCGGGAATGATGGAATACGACGGCGATTTACACATTCCCCGGCGTTATCTGGTGAGTCCCCCGGCCATTGACCGTACCCTGGGAGAATATCTGGCGGCCACGGGGATTCACACATTGGCCATCAGCGAAACACAAAAATACGGGCACGTGACCTACTTTTTCAACGGTAACCGGCTGGGCAAGTTTAGCGAGACCCTGGAGACCTATGTGGAAATCCACAGCGACGTGGTGCCCTTTGAACAGCGCCCCTGGATGAAGTGCGCCGAAATTACCGATGCGGTGATCGACGCCATCGCCGGCGGTACATACGACTTCATCCGTCTGAACTTCCCCAATGGCGACATGGTGGGGCACACCGGGGTGTTCAATGCGGTGGTGTGCGGTATGGAAGGGATGGATCTGCAGCTGGGGCGCCTGCGAAAAGCCGTGGACGCCGCCGGGGGCGTCATGATTCTCACCGCCGACCACGGTAATTCGGACGACATGTATGAGCATGACAAAAAAACCGGTACGGTCCTGTTGAAACCCGACGGCACCCCCCGCGCCAAAACCAGCCATTCCCTCAACCCCGTCCCCGGCATCGTCTATGACCCGGACTACCGGGGGGACTACGACAAGGCTTTGAACAGCGGTTTGGGTATCGGCTCTTTGGCGGCGACCTGTATTGGACTGCTGGGATATGTTCCGCCGGCGGACTATGACCCGGCGTTGATGAATTTTTCACACGAATAAAGTATTATTATGGAGGTTTTTATGATGATCAATGTGGTGATGGGTGTGGCGGTGGTGTTTGGCGCCCGGCGGGTGTCCCGTGGAATGACGTTTTTATTACTTATTGTATTACACGCCCTGTCGTGTTTGACCTGGGGGCTTTCCTGGTTTAATGTGGAGACCTCTGTGTATACCTTGTGTATTTACCTGGCAATCTACGGTCTGTCCGGGCGGGTGCGGTACCCCCTGGTGAGCGCGACCCTGGGCGGTACGGCCTTGTTTTTCGTGCTGAGCAACGCCGCCGCGTGGTGGCAGATGTCCTCTCTCCCCATCGCCGCCTACCCCCGCGATCTGGGCGGCCTCTGGGCGGCCTACCTCGCCGGTCTGCCGTTCCTCTTGTCCACTACCGTGAAGAATGTCGTGGGGGTAGCGGCGGTTGCCGGAATGTACCGTCTGTGCCTCTGGGGGATGCGGGCGGGGAGGTCTTCCGTGCCCAACGCAGGGGTGAAACAACAAATATCCTCCGGGGCAGGCATTTGAGCGACCCCCATGCCCCGCAGGATTTGGCACCGGTCACCTACCTGGCAAAAATCGGCGAACTCATGCTGAAAGGCAAGAATCGCAAGTTTTTTGAACGGCAATTGACGGAAAACGTCCGCGCCATGCTGTCCCGGGCCGCCGCCCCCGCGGTGTCCGTGCGCCTCATCGCCGGTCGCCTTTATCTGGAATACCGGCCCGGTGCGGCTATGCAGGGGTTTTTTCCGGAAAACTCGTTCGCACCTCCCGGCGAGGCAGCGGTTGAGGTCGTGCTGGCGCACCTGATCGGCATCACCGGGTGGGCGCGGGCTCAGGTGTGCGGGAAGGATATGGCGGCCATCGGCGGCGCGGCGTACCGGCAGGCGCTGGAGGCCCGTGCCGCGGGGGCAAGCAGTTTCAAGATAGAGACCCGCCGGGCTGACAAGGCCTTCCCCCTGACCAGCTACCAGGTGAGTGCCCAAGCCCCGGAGCGCATCGTGGAAGAGGGGGTGCTCCGGGTAGACGTGCATGCGCCGGACACGGTGATCCACATCGAAATCCGCGACCGGGTATTCGTTTACCGCGACGCACACCGAGGCTGCCGGGGGCTTCCTGTGGGCACCGCACCAAAGGCGCTGCTCCTGCTCTCCGGCGGCATTGATTCCCCCGTGGCGGGCTATCGGATGATGCGGCGGGGGATGAGCGTGGACTATTTGTATTTCCACGCCGCACCCTATACGTCGGAGGAAGCCCGGCAGAAGGTGGTGGACATTGCGTCGGCGTTGGCGAAATTCGGCATTGGCGCGAAGCTTCACGTGGTGTCCTTCACGGCGGTACAGACCCGGATTCGTGAACGGACGGCGGAGCGATTTTCCACGCTGCTCCTCCGGGTATGCATGATGAAGGCCGCAAATCTTATCGCCCGGCAAGCCGGCGCCGCCTGCCTGGTCACCGGTGAAAGCTTGGGCCAGGTGGCCAGTCAGACCCTGGAAAATCTGTGCGTCACCCAGGCCGCCGCGGACATCCCCGTTCTGCGTCCCTTGGTTGGCATGGACAAGGAAGAAATCATCGAAACCGCCCGTTTCATCGGCACCTATGACACGTCCATCCTGCCCTACGAAGACTGCTGTGTGCTCTTCGCCCCGGAGCACCCGGTACTGCGTGCGGAAGTGGGCGAAGTCCGGAGGCTGTACGCCCGGCTGGATGCGGATTCGCTCATCCGCGTGGCAGCGGCGGGGCGTGAAGTGACGGATATGTGATTCAGGGCGGGGGGAAAAAAAGTAAAAAAATTGCGAATTTTTGACAAAAAACGGTACAAAAAATATAAAAAGTACTATATAATATAAGGGCACATCGGGAGAACAATATGCTCCGCTGTTTGCGGCGGGGTATGTTGATTCGGGGCGGTACCTGGATTACCCTATGGCGCGGGCGGGGCGTAACCTGCCCCAGGAGGCTGCATTTATGGGAAAAACAATAGCGGAAAAAATATTCGCCGCCCATCTGGTTGACCGGCCAGACGACGACACCTGTGTGTTGTCACTGGACCGCATGTTGTGCCACGAGATCACCACGCCCATCGCGGTGGTGGATTTGGCGGAGAAGGGGCGGGACCGGGTGTTCGATGCGGCAAAAATTAAGGCGGTGATTGATCACGTGTCGCCGGCCAAGGATTCACCCACGGCGTTGCAGGGAAAAATCCTTCGGGATTGGGTGCACCGTCAGGGCATCACGGATTTTTTTGACATCGGGGCCAACGGAGTGTGCCACGCCATATTCCCGGAGAAGGGCTTCATCCGGCCTGGTTTCACGGTGATCATGGGGGACAGCCACACCTGCACCCACGGAGCTTTTGGGGCATTCGCCGCGGGGGTGGGCACCACAGACATCGAGGTGGGGATCCTCAAGGGGGTTTGCGCTTTTAAGTATCCCAAAAGCATCAAGTTTGTGCTCAAGGGTACGCTGAAACCCGGGGTTTTCGCCAAGGACGTGATACTGCGCCTCATCGGCAATATCGGGGTGAACGGTGCCACCAACTGTGTGGCGGAATTTACCGGGCCGGTGATCGACGCAATGAGTATGGAGGGTCGGATGACCATATGCAACATGGCGGTGGAAGCGGGGGCCACCAGCGGCATCTGTCTGCCCGACTCCGTCACCGTGGACTATCTGTGGCCTTTTGTCAAGGAAGAATTCAAGACAAAAGAAGAGGCCCTGGAGGAGTACGGCAAATGGGCATCGGATGCGGACGCAGCGTACGA
This sequence comes from Spirochaetaceae bacterium, assembly GCA_031290725.1. Lineage (GTDB taxonomy): Bacteria > Spirochaetota > Spirochaetia > Treponematales > Treponemataceae > JAISTZ01. The sequence continues at coordinate 4,137 of JAITMZ010000046.1, read as the reverse complement.
AAAAATCATTGAGTGCGACCTGTCGGACCTGGAACCCCAGTGTACCTTTGCCTATAAGCCCGACCAGGTGAAACCCGTGCGGGAAATGGCGGGGACACCGGTGGACCAGGTGTACATCGGGTCATGCACCAACGGGCGAATCGAGGATTTGCGGGTGGCGGCTGAGGTGGTACGGGCGGAAATGGCGGCGGGGAAGAAGCCCGCGCCGGGACTGCGGGCCATCGTGGCGCCGGCAACCACGGAGGTCTACCGTCGGGCATTGGAGGAAGGACTCATCGCCCTGTTCCTGGATGCGGGATTCTGTGTGACCAACCCCACCTGCGGGGCATGCCTGGGGATGAGCAACGGCATCCTGGCGGAGGGCGAGGTGTGTGCGTCCACCACCAACCGCAACTTCAACGGACGCATGGGAAAAGGCGGCATGGTGCATCTCATGAGTCCCGCCACCGCCGCCGCCACCGCCATTGCGGGGACTATCGCCAATTCATCGCTGTTTTTTAGCGGTGTCCATAAAAGGATATAGGGACTATGAAAATCTTTGAAGGAAAAGTGCTCTTTTTAGATAGGGCCGACATCAATACCGACGAAATCATTCCCGCCAGGTACCTGACGGAGATGAGCAAACAAACTCTCAAACCCCATCTGCTGGAGGACTTGACTCTTCCGGGGTTCAACCGGAACGATGCGGCCGGTGCAGGGGTGGTTATCGCCAGGGAGAACTTCGGCTGCGGGTCATCCCGGGAGCACGCACCCTGGGCGCTGGAGGTGAACGGCATTCACGCGGTTATTGCCCCCAGTTTTGCCCGAATCTTCCGGCAGAATATGTTCAACGGGGGGCTTCTGGCGGCGGAACTGAAGGAAACCGACGTGGACGATATGTTCAAAACCTTCGCCGCGCTCCCTACGGAATGTAAAATCACGGTAAACAACGACGGCAGCGCCAAGGCAAAGCTCATCGCCGGGAGTCTGTCCAAGAGCTATCTGTTCACCCTGGGGGGGTTCGAGCTGACCCTGGTGGTAAACGAGGGATGGATCGGCTATGCGGACAAAAAATACTAGCCCTGCGTGATGTACCCATGATCCGTTTTTTTAACCGCGAATTATCGTGGCTGGAGTTCAACTACCGTGTCCTCCGGGAGGGATTCCGCCGAGACCTGCCGGTGATGGAACGGCTGCGCTTTCTGGGTATCGCCGGGGAAAACTTTGACGAATTCTGCATGGTACGTCTGGCTGCATTGAAGCAGCAGTGCCGGTTGGACAGCGGCGTCACGGACAGCGCGGGAATTTCGGCGGGGGAACAACTGCGGTGCGTTTTTCCGCGCTTCCACGAGTTGGCCGGCCTGGCCGACCAGTGCCTCACCAACGACGTGTTTCCCCTGTTAGCCGCCTTCGGGCAGCGTTACGCGCCTCCCGCAGACTGGACCGAAAGCCAGCGGGCCGCCGCCGCCGTCCATTTCGACAGCGAGGTGTTCCCCCTGCTCACCCCGCTCCGCATCGACGGGCCGGAACTGCCGCCTTTGCCTGCCCAGAGTATCCATGCGGCCTTCGCCCTGCGTTTGATGCCCGGCATCGCTAACCCGCTCTTTCGGGAATACCCGTCGGCGGACGGCGGACACCCGGGGGACGATACGGGGGAGCTGTTCGACCTGCCGGTATATGCGGCGGTGCGGGTACCGGCGGTGTCGCGTCTGGTGCGGCTCCCGGCGGAGAGCGGCGGCGAGTGTTTCGCCCTGCTGGAGGACGTGATCACCGTCTTCGGTACCAGGCTTTTTCCGGGGTATTCGGTGGAGGAAAGCATGGTGTTCCGGCTGATCCGGGACGCGGAGATGCCCGTGGACGAGGATTCCGGGGAGGCATTTCTGTTCGCCATGAGTGAGGTGCTGGTGGAACGTGAGCGGTCGGTGCCGGTGTGCCTGTGGTGTAATGGTGCCAGTCCCCGGATTCGGGAGTTTCTGCGCACCCGGTTGGCGCTGGAAGAACGGGAAGTGGTGACGGTACGGGGAGCGCTGGACCCGTCAACCCTGCAAGACCTGGGGGTATCGGGGGAGGGGGGGCTGGTCAAGTGGAAACACGTGTACCCCCAGAGCCTGACCCAGGGTCTTGCCGTAGGTGCTCCCAAAGGAGAGCCCCTGTGGGACACGATCAAGGAGCGGGACGTGCTCATCCACGTGCCCTATGAATCCTACGAACCGGTGTTGGGGTTTATCCACGATGCGGCCAGGGACCGGAACGTGCTGGCCATCAAGATGACCCTCTACCGCACCAGCGGGAATCCGCCGATTATAGACTCCCTGGTAACGGCGGCACAGACCGGCAAACAGGTGACGGTTTTTGTGGAGATAAAGGCACGGTTCGACGAGCGGCGGAATATCGCCTGGGTGGAGCGGCTGGAGCGGGCGGGGGTGATCGTCATCTTCGGCATCGTGAAGCTCAAGGTGCATGCCAAGCTGCTGTTGGTGATACGCCGGGAGAGCGACGGTATCCGGCGCTACGTACATTTCTCCACGGGAAATTACAACGAGAAGACCGCCCGGCGCTACTCCGACCTGTCTATCCTCACTGCGGATGAGCAGATCACCACGGACGCCACGCTGTTCTTCAACATAATCTCCGGCTATTCGGCGTTGCAGACCATGCATACCCTGCGGATGGCACCGGTCAATATGAGAAGCCACCTCATCTCCCTGATTGACCGGGAAATTGCGTCATCCACGGCAGACAGTCCCGGCCTGATTATGGCCAAGATGAACGCCCTCACCGACGAGGAGTTGATCGGACGCTTATATCGCGCAAACCAGGCTGGAGTGACGGTGCGGCTCAATGTGCGGGGTGTGTGCATGCTGGTCCCCGGCGCGGCGGGACTGAGCGACCACATCAGCGTCATCAGCATCGTGGATCATTACCTGGAACATTCCCGGATATATTACTTCAAAAACTCAGGGGACGAAGAGCTTTTCCTGGGCAGCGCCGACTGGATGCCCCGAAACCTGGACCGCCGCATTGAGCTTATGTTCCCGGTGCGGCAAAAGGATATCTTCGGGCGCCTGAAGGATCAGTTGCTGCTCTACCTGGGGGACAATCGGAAGTCCTACCGGCTGCAGACCGACGGTTCCTGGACGCAACAGTGGCCCGCGGAGGACGCCGATGTGGTGTGGGCCCAGCGCACCCTTCAAGACCAGGCAGAACAGGCCGCCGCGGCAAACGGCGGGATGGACTTCACGGTGCGGCGCCGGGGTTAGCCCTGGGGCCCTCTATCCCCTATCGTCAACTCCCCGGAAAACACTTATTGTTTCGGCATTTCCCGGAAACACACCGGGGTCACCGCTTTCTCCACCAGGGCGGCGGCAAAATCTACCAGGAGCGCCAGGAGGCACGCGGGGATTGCGCCGGTGAGTATCTTGAAGTTGTTCAGGGTGCGAATCCCGGAATATATCAGATAGCCCAGGCCGGAGGCGCCGATAAACGCCGCCAGGGTCACCAGGCCCACGGAGGTGACCGCGGAGATGCGGATCCCCGCCATGATCACCGGCAGGGCCAGGGGCAGTTTTATCCTAGTGAGCACCTGGAAGCGCGTCATGCCTATGCCCCGGGCGGACTCCAGGGTCTGCCGGTTGATACTGGACAGCCCGGCCACGGTATTTTTGATAATAGGCAGCAGGGAGTAGACCACCACCATGCACACTGCGGGCTTTTCGCCGATCCCCAAAAAGGGCACCAGAAAACCCAGCAGGGCAATGCTGGGAACCGCCTGCACCACATTGGCAAAAGCCATCACCGGCTTTTTGAGACGCGCCACATGGCTGATCAGGATACCCAAGGGAACCCCCACCAGCACCGCGATGACGATGGAAAAAAGGGTCATCTGAATGTGCTCCCCGGTCTTTACCAGAATATCAAAACTGTTTTGACCTAGATATTGAAAAAGATTCATTCTTAGACTACCTCCTGTATATCGATATATTGCTGGCTCAAGGTGGTGAGCAGGCTGCTTTTGGTGATTAAACCCTGGAGAAGGCGGCGCTCATCCACCACCGGAATGGTGGAAAGTTCGGTTTTGTTGATGATGCGCAGTATCTCTATGATGTTCTGGCCGGGATGCACTGTCTCAAACTGGGTGCGCATGATCTCTGACACCGG
>JAITMZ010000173.1 GCA_031290725.1 Spirochaetaceae bacterium | reverse complement strand
ACTGAACATTCCACAGCTAAAAACACCCTAAAGCCCACCTATTATGCAGGGGCGAGGACGTTCAGGGCCACGCCCGCCCGCTCCCCTCCCCAGAAACCGTTCAGCGCTTACAGGGGGCGCGGAATCCCAGGCGCACCCCTTGACAAGAGCCCGTGTCTATGCTATACTGTCTCCATGAAAAGTGACAACGTAAAAAAAGGCATTCCCCGGGCGCCTCACCGCTCGCTGTTCCGCGCCATGGGGTTTATCGACGAAGAACTGGATCGCCCCCTGGTGGGGGTGTGTTCCGCACAGAACGAAATCATCCCCGGCCACATGCATTTGGGGACGATTTCCCAGGCTGTAAAATCCGGCGTCCGCATGGCCGGGGGGACGCCCATTGAGTTTCCCGCCATCGGGGTATGCGACGGCATCGCCATGGGACACGAAGGGATGCGCTACTCCCTGGTCACCCGCGAATTGATCGCCGACTCCATCGAGTGCATGGTGAAAGCCCACCAGTTCGACGCCCTGGTGCTGATCCCCAACTGCGACAAAGTGGTCCCTGGCATGCTCATGGCAGCGGGCAGGCTGGATTTGCCCACGGTGATCGTCTCCGGCGGCCCCATGATGGGGGGCAAGACCCCGGGCAAGGACGGCACCCCCCTGACGCTGACCAGCATGTTCGAGGCGGTGGGCGCGGTGGGTTCGGGCCGCATGACCGAGGACGAGCTTCGCCTGTGGGAGGAACACGCCTGTCCGGGGTGCGGGTCCTGTTCGGGGATGTTCACCGCCAACAGCATGAACTGCATGTGCGAGGTGCTGGGCCTGGCGCTGCCGGGAAACGGCACGATTCCTGCGGTCACGGGCCGCCGCATCGCTTTGGCCAAACACGCGGGGATGCGCGTGATGGACCTGCTGGAAAAAGGCGTCACCGCCCGGGCGATGCTCACCGCCGCGTCCTTCGAGAACGCCCTCACGGCGGACATGGCCCTGGGGTGCAGCAGCAACACGGTGCTTCACCTGCCCGCCATCGCACACGAGGTGGGTATCAACATCGACCTGCGTAAAGTCAACGCCATCTCCGAGCGCACCCCCAACCTCTGCCACCTGGCTCCGGCGGGGAGCATCACCATGTCCGACCTGGACGACGCGGGGGGGGTTCCGGCGGTACTGGCGGAGATAAGCAAAACCGGCCTGCTCTACGGCGAAGTACCCACGGTCACCGGAAAGACCCTGGGGGAGAACATCGCCGGGGCGCGCATTTTGGACACCGGGACAATTCGTACAATAGACAATCCCCACTCAAAGACCGGCGGTCTGGCGGTTCTTTTTGGGAACATCGCCCCCAACGGCACGGTGGTGAAGCGCTCCGCCTGCGCCCCGGAGATGCTCAAATACACCGGCACCGCCCGTGTATTCGACGGCGAGGAAGAGTGTTTCGCCGCGGTACAGTCCGGGAATATCAGGGCCGGCGACGTGGCGGTAATCCGCTACGAGGGACCCCGGGGCGGGCCGGGGATGCGGGAGATGCTGGCGGTTACCGCGTCCCTGGCAGGCCAGGGGTTGGACAAATCGGTGATGCTCATCACCGACGGACGCTTCTCCGGGGCCACCAGGGGCGCGTCTCTGGGGCATTGTTCCCCGGAGGCTGCCGAGGGGGGGCCCCTCGGCTTGGTACGGGACGGCGACAGGATCAGCGTGGACATGAACGCCTATACAATCAACCTGGAGGTGAGCGGCGCCGAACTGGCTGCCCGGCAAGCCGCCTGGGTGTGTCCGCCGCCAAAGGTCACGACGGGGTATCTGGCGCGCTACGCCAAACTGGTGTCTTCGGCGGACAAAGGGGCGGTATTGTCCTAAAAAACAACGAGAACCACTGATCAGCCCAGGTTAATCAGTGGTTCCAGATGAAACAAGAAGGATGAAACAAGAAGGATATGGAAAAAAACAAAACGCCCGGCTCGCGCCCGGCGGATAAACCGGCAATTCCCCGGGACGAACTAATGACCGGGGCGAAGATCGTCATCGAGTGCCTCATTGAACAGGGGGTGGATCTGGTATTTGGGTATCCCGGCGGCACCATCCTGAACATCTATGACGAGCTGTACAAGAATCAGGACCGGATTACCCACATTTTGACCGCCCACGAACAGGGGGCCTGCCACGCTGCGGACGGGTACAGCCGCTCCACCGGCAAAACCGGGGTGGTACTGGCCACCAGCGGTCCCGGCGCGTGTAACCTGGTCACGGGAATCGCCACGGCCTACATGGATTCCGTGCCCCTGGTGGCGATCACCTGCAACGTGGGCCGGTCATGGCTGGGCAAAGATAGCTTTCAGGAGGTGGACATCGCGGGGGTCACCGCGCCGATTACCAAGCACAACTACATCGTCCAGGACGTCCGGCACCTTTCCGGCACCATCCGGGAGGCTTTTGTGATTGCCCAGGCGGGGCGGCCTGGCCCGGTACTCATCGACATCCCCAAAGACGTCACCGCGGCCGCCGCCGAATTTGAGTACGCCCTCCACCGGCTGGCCGCACCCTCGGAGGCATCGGCGGAACCGGGAAGCGCGGAACGGATCGTGCGGGTAACTAGGGAACAACGCCCTGAAGAACAAGAGATCGCGAAGGCCGCGTCGCTGATCAACGCCGCCAAACAGCCCGTGATCTACGCGGGTGGAGGGGTGGTTATATCCGGGGCCTGCGGCCAAATCCGGGCGCTGGCGGAAAAAGCGCATATCCCGGTGGTGGTGTCCCTCATGGGCAAAAGCGCCTTCCCGGCGGCCCACCCGCTGTGCTGCGGCATGATCGGCATGCACGGCACCAAGGCCGCCAACTGCGCCGCCAGCAATGCGGACCTGATTATCGCCGTGGGAGCCCGCTTCTCCGACCGGGTGATTTCCGACCCTGCAAAGTTTGCCCGGCAAGCCCAGGTGCTGCACATCGACATCGACCCGGCGGAGATCAACAAAAATATCCACGCCGACATAGCCCTCATCGGAAATATCCAGGACATCATCCCCCGGCTGCTCCCGCCGGTGGACGCGCGGATGGCGGCCTCCTGGAACGCCCAGGTGAACGCCTGGAAGGAGGACGTGCCCCCGGCGTATCTGAAGCACACCCCGGAAAGCCTGTACCCCAAATTCATCTTCGAGAAAGTCCACGAACTGCTGGGGGACGACGCGATTCTGGTGACCGACGTGGGGCAGCACCAAATGTGGGCAGCCCAATTCTATCCCTTTGCCCGGCCCCGCAGTTTCCTTACCTCCGGCGGACTGGGAACCATGGGCTACGGTCTGGGGGCGGCCATCGGCGCGCAGGCAGCGAATCCGGACCGAACGGTGGTGCTGGCGGTGGGGGACGGCGGGTTTCGCATGAACTGCAACGAGCTGGCCACCATCAGCCACTACGGATTCCCGGTAATCATCCTGGTGATGAACAACGGCGTCCTGGGGATGGTGCGGCAATGGCAGCGGCTCCTCTACGACAAGCGTTTCTCCCAGACCACCCTGGACTTCGGGCCGGACTTTGTGAAGCTCGCCGATGCCTACGGAGTCCGCGCTTTCAACGCATCCACCGAATCGGAGTTCACCGCCGCCTTCCGGGAAATTCTCACCCGCCGTGAAGCCGCCCTAATTGACTGCCGCATCGACCGGGACACCAACGTGCTGCCCATGGTGCCCGGCGGCAAGCCCATCGACAAGCCCCTGTTGGAAATCGCCGCGTGACACAAATTCCGGTGGCCGACGCCGTGGGGCGCACCCTATACCACGACCACACCATCATCGCCGGGGGCAAAAAGGGGGTGGCCTTCAAGCGGGGGCATGTGCTACGGGGAGAGGACATTTCGGTTCTCCTCAATATGGGCAAGGAAAACGTCTATGTGTGGGAACCGGAAGCGGGGATGCTTCATGAAGACGATGCCGCTGTACGGTTGGCCGCCCTCTGCGCCGGGTCGCACATGACGGAGACGGCGGTGTCGGAAGGCAAAATTGAGCTTGTCGCCGGGTGTGACGGGCTTTTCCGTGCGGACACGGCGGCCCTGGCGGCCATGAATGCCATCCCGGAAATTGCCGTGGCTTTTCGCCGGAGTCTTTCTCCGGTGCGTTCCGGGGATCGTCTGGCGGCCATGCGGGTGATTCCCCTGGAGGTACCTGAGAGCGTCCTCGCGAAAGCTGCCGGTCTGACCGCATCGCCGGTCTTTGAGGTGCTGCCCTGGCGGCTGAAAACCGCAGCCCTCATTGTCACCGGGAGCGAGGTACTCCACGGCAGGGTAACCGACGCCTTCACGCCGACGGCGGCCGCAAAGTTTGCGGACTACGGCATCACCATAACCCGGCACACCGTCATCGGGGACGACGCCTCCGCCATCGCTGAAGCCATTGCGGAGGCACACCGTGGGGGGTGCGGCATCATCGCTTGCGCCGGGGGCATGAGCGTGGATCCCGACGACCAAACCCCCGGGGCCATCCGGCGGAGCGGGGCACAAGTGGTAACCTACGGGACCCCGGTCTTCCCCGGCGCCATGTTCATGTTGGCCTACTTTGCCGACGGCACACCGGTGGTGGGTCTTCCCGGCTGCGTGATGCACGACCGCGTCACGGTGTTCGACGTGGTACTGCCCCGGATCGCTGCGGGGATTGGGCTTACCGGGGAAGATTTTGCCGGCATGGGAAACGGCGGGCTGTGCCTGAAGTGCCGGTACTGCTGCTTCCCTGCCTGCTCCTTCGGTACCGGCGGATAATGTCTACAGGCCGAAGCTGAAACCTATCTCCGGGATCACACCGAAGGAATTGATATTGAAAACATCCACGCTTTTAGCCGTGTGGGTCAAGGCGATGCGGCTGAAATCCACGTAAAACTGGGCGCGGATGAAAAGGGGCAGCTTCACCTGGTGGAATTGGAAGCCAACGGTACCCGCCAGCCCTAAATCCAGGTGCGACACGGTTTTGTAGGCGTTAAACCGGGAGTGGATCGACAAACTGAGGGGCAGGGAGAGTTTGCTCCTCTCCAGGGCGTAGATGGAACACCCCAAGGTGAAGTCCACTCCGATGACGTGGGGTTCCCCGGCGGCGTAAACCGGGGGCTGTCGGGCGGGGTCATAGGCTTGAGTGGACAGGGGAAAATAGACGATGGTGTTTACCGTGACGCCGTAGGGCTTTTTCTCTTCCAGGGTGCTGCTGCCAAAACCGATGCCCGCCGCGGTGGACTCAATCTCATAGCCCTTTTCCGCCGAGTTGGCGATATTCATGGGCAGGGCGAAGAAAAACTCGTTCTTCCTAGCGTGTGCGGCGGAAGCCAGGGTGAGGAGAATAAACAGAGCGAAAAAACGGGACAAATTGGTCATACCATAAGTATAGCATATTTTCGTAATTTAGTCCATACTATGATACGGAAAAGATACGGAAAAAAGAAGGTTTTATCCATGATTTGCGATGTTTCCCTGGATCTCCTGCCCGGCACCGCACCGGCGGCGAATATCGACGATGGGGTACTCCGGGACGCCGTGGCTGCCCGCCTGTCCGTGTCCGCCGGCGACGTCCGGGGGGTGGTGATACGGAAGAAGTCCGTGGATGCCCGGAGACGGCAGATAAAGCTGCACCTGTGCATCCGGGCGTATGTCAACCAGGACCCCCCGGCTTCCGATACCTCCGGGCATCCCCTCCCCGTCTGGCAGCATGCGGATCCCACGCGCCGGGTGCAGATTTTGGGAGCCGGTCCTGCGGGTCTGTTCGCGGCGCTCCGGCTGCTGGAGACAGGCATCACCCCGGTGATCTTCGAGCGGGGGAAGCCCTGCCCGGAACGGCGCCGGGATATTGCCCGGATCAGCCGCGGCGAGCCAATTAACGGCGACTCCAACTACTGTTTCGGCGAAGGGGGCGCCGGGGCATTCTCCGACGGCAAGCTTCAGACCCGGTCCACCAAGCGGGGGGACGTGTATCGTATTCTGCGGATACTCTGTCACTTCGGCGCAGACCCGTCGATCCTCACCGACGCCCATCCGCACGTCGGAAGCGACCGGCTGTCGGCCATCGTGGGGGCTGTCACCAGCTTCATCCGCGAAATGGGCGGCGAGGTGCGGTTTGATATGCGGCTGGAGGGACTGGACACCAAGCCCGCCAGGGATGCGGTGGCGCTCCGGGCACTGCGCGTCCGGGACATCGCCTCCGGATCCCTGGAAACGGTACCCTGCGAGGGGCTCATACTGGCGGCCGGGCATTCGTCGCCGGAGATATACCGCCTGCTTGCCGGGGCTTCTCCGTCGTCGGTGGCGGCCAAGCCCTTCGCGGTGGGGGTGCGGGTGGAACATCCCCGGGAGATCATCGACGCCATTCAGTACCGCCGAGGGCGCGAGGAGGATACGGAACGTATCGCCGCTCTGGGTGCCGCAGAATATCGCCTCACGGCCCAGGCGGACGGGCGCGGGGTTTACACCTTTTGCATGTGTCCCGGTGGATTCATCGTGCCCAGCGCCTCCGGGGAAGAATCCCTGGTGATGAACGGCATGTCTGCGGCAGGGCGAAACTCGGCGTGGTCCAATGCGGCGCTGGTGGTGGAAACCCGGCTGGAGGACCTGCCCGGGGATGACCCGCTTGCGGGCCTGCGCTTCCGGGAGACGCTGGAATATGCCGCCTGGGAAGCCGCACGGAAAGCGGGGGGCATTGGTCAGCAAGCGCCGGCCCAGCGGCTCGTGGACTTCATGGTTGGACGACCATCGTCCAGCCTGCCACGGTCGTCATATGCGCCGGGACTGGTACCCTCCCGGCTGGACCAATGGCTCCCCGAATCCCTGGTAAAACGCCTTCGCACCGCCGTTGCCACTGATTTTTCTCGTAAAATGCCCGGCTTTTTGTGCGACGACGCGGTTCTGGTGGCTCCGGAGACCCGCACCTCCACGCCGGTGCGTATATTGCGGACGGACGGCGAAAGCCCGACGATTCGGGGGCTGTTCCCGGCGGGAGAAGGATCGGGCTACTCCGGCGGCATTGTATCGTCGGCCATGGATGGAGAACACGCGGCGGATGCCATAGGACTGCTAAAAAAAAGCATTTGCCCCTAAGGAAGCACTGATTAACTCCGTATCAAAAAAATTTCACCGGGAAGTCAAAAGGTCGAAGAAAAAAGAAGGGGGGGGGGGGGGGGGGGTGTTTTAACAAAAAAATTATTCGAGTTTTTGGTTTAATTTAGAAACCCTGTTA
>JAITMZ010000096.1 GCA_031290725.1 Spirochaetaceae bacterium | reverse complement strand
GGCTGGAACTCCGCCTTGAGATTGTAGGGCTTCTTCGCGTCCGGCAAAAAAGCGTGTACAAACCGCGCCACGATGTTATGAATGACATCGCGGGTCTGAAAATCGAGTGCCATAAGGGCCTCCTTGTGTGGTGTGCCGTGGGTTGCACGGCAGGGTATATGAAAAGCAGCATCCATAGGTAAATGGACGCTGATAATTCCTTGTGGGGGAGGGCTATGTGCGGGACACTGGGCTGGCGATTATCGCTGGCAAAGAGAGCGGGCGAGATGACTGGCGAAAGGCTAGCCAGAGAGTTTGCGCAGCAAACTCGTTCAAACCTACTGGTTTGAGGGGGGGGGGGGGGGGGCGAATTGGCTGTTTTTTGTCGCTCCGCAGTGCGTCACGCAACGCTATCACGTTACGGGGTGCGAAAATAGGAGCTGGCGAAAAGGCATTAACAGTACGCATAAATACAGTATATCACTGCATTTCCCCCCCTGTCAAGCGATTTTCAGCAGAATTTCACCGAATTTATGCAAAAAACGAATTTTTACCAAAAAGCCGGAATACCGCGCGGGCAGTAGTCTTTGGGGGGTTGTTTGTGCAGGCGGGCGGGGAGGGCACCGTGAGAGGCCGCGCTACGTTCGACAATCATACTCGCCGGCGAGGGTTGTACATCTTGGCGAGGAGCCAACCGACGAGCAAGCAAATAATCCCTCCCGCGCCAGCGGGTGCTACGAGGGTCGGAAGTGTACCGGCCGGACGTGGCGGGCCTCATGGGGGGCGTATGGGGCGGGAAGACAGCGCGGATGCGCAGGGGAATATGTAAAAATTTCCTTGACACGATTATCAAAAATTAGTACACTGATCCTAGGAGTATATATGAAAGCACAGCAACTCGCTGATAATATTTTTTGCGTCCATGCGGATATCCGCACGGATGAATTATTTGAAGGAATCTGGCCTATCCCTCACGGGGTGACCTTGAATTCCTATGTGGTGAAGGGTGAGAAGGTCGCCCTTATCGATTTTGTCCGGGACTGGACCGATGCCACGGCCCAGCACGAAAGCGCCCTCAAGTCCGTGGGGCTGGATTTTACCAAGGTGGACTACCTCATCCTGAACCATCTGGAGCCGGATCACACGGGGTATCTGGCGGAATTCCGCGCCATGAACCCCAAAGCGGAGATTTTGGCCACCGAGAAGGGGGTGAAACTCATCCAGAGTTTCTACAAGATCGATTCCGGCCTCCGGGCAGTGAAGGACGGCGACACATTGGATTTGGGGTTGGGAAAGAAGCTCACCTTCTTTGAGACCCCCAACCTCCACTGGCCGGAAACCATGGTTACCTGGGAGGCGGATTCGGGCACCCTCTTCACCTGCGACGCCTTTGGTTCCTACGGCGCCCTGGGGGACCGCATCTTTGACGACCAATACACGGAGGCGGAACACGCGGCCTTTGAGGAAGAGAGCCTCCGCTACTATGCCAACATCGTCAGTTCCTTTTCCCTCTTTGTGGAACAGGCCGTCGCCAAGCTGGGCGGCCTTCAGATACGCTGCATCGCCCCAAGCCACGGCATCGTGTGGCGCACGAACCCCGGCATCGTCAAGGAGCGCTACCTCAAGTACGCTTCCTTTGCCAAGGGCGGGGAAGCGTCTATCACTATCATCTGGGGTTCCATGTACGGCAACACCAAGCGCGGCCTGGATGCGGTGATCAGGGGCATCGAGAGCGCGGGCGTCCCCTATAGCAGCTATCGGGTGCCCAACGACAACATTTCCTACATCCTGGCGGCTGCCTACAAGAGCCGCGCCCTGGTGCTCGCCATGCCCACCTACGAATACGCCATGTTCCCCCCCATGTCCTACGTGCTGGACATCTTCCGAAGGAAGCACCTCAAGCACAAGACGGTCCTCCGCATCGGCTCCTGGGGCTGGGCAGGGGGTGCCAAGAAGGACTACGAGAAAGCCATCGAGGGCCTGGATTGGACGAGCCTTGAGTCTGTGGAATGGCCCGGACAAGCGGACGCCCTGACCATGGCAGCCCTGGAAAAACAGGGCCGGGAATTAGCCCTCCAGGTGGGCCGGCCGGAAGCGGACGCCGGGAACGGCCCCGAAACATCCCATCGCCCTGATGGGGATGCGGCGTGCAAGGCCGAACCGGCGGGTACCAGCGCCTCCGGTGAAAAGCAGTATCTCTGCAAGCGATGCGGCCTGGTCTTCAAAGAATCGGAATTGCTGGACGGACGCTGCCCGGTGTGCTTTTCCACGGTTCTGGTGCCGGTGGAACCAGCGCTTTCGTGAGTATCCAGGGAACCGCCTAAATCACCTAGGGAAAGCACTGATTAATTAATCAGTGCTTTTTCAGGTAATTCAGGCCGCACAGGAGCAGCGCCACCATCGCGGCGGGAAAAATCGCCATCCAGGGGGCGCGGAACAGGAAACCCTGGGCGTCGAAGAGCATTTTCCCAAGGCTGGGAAGCGGCGGCTGGATGCCGAAACCCAGGTAGCTTAATGCGCTCTCCACCATCACGGACTGCACCGCCACGATGATCCCCGTGGACCCCAGGGAAGGCACCAGATTGGGCAGAATGTGGGCGTACATGATGCGAATTTTACCCGCCCCCAGCACCCGGGCGTGGTCGATGTAACCCATGCTTTTGATCTTTACCGCCTCATTCCGGGTGATCCGAATGAACGCCGGGGTAAATACCACGGTCATGGCGAGAACCAGGGGCACCCCGGTTTTCCCCAAGGCGCTTCCATCGGCGGCGTTCACCAGCACCAAGGTCAGAAGTATCACCGGGATGGAATTCACCGCATCCACCAGGCGCATCACCGCCAGACCGGCCACATGCCGGACAAAGGCTGCGGCCAGACCAATGGCCACCCCCATGAAGGCGCTCAATGCCACGGTGGCGGCGGAAAAGAGAAGAGAGTACCGCACGGCCACCATGGCGCGGCTCAGTACGTCCCGACCGAAGTTATCCGTACCGAAAGGATGACCCGGCGAAGGCGATGCAAACCGAACGGCGGCATCCATGACAAAGGGACTGTGGGGGGTCCACACAATACTCACCAGGGCGGCCAGGACGAAGACCGCACAGAGGACAGCGCCGATTTTGCGGGGGATATTCATCGCCAGCCCTTGGTCCGCGCGTCCAGGCGGCGGGTGAGGGACTCGGCAATGAAGTTCACCACCACCACCACAAAGGATGTGTACAGCACGATGGTGATCACCACCGGAAAGTCCCGTCCGTTGATTCCGGAAATGAGGAGCCGCCCGATGCCGGGGACGGCAAAGACCTGCTCCAAAATGATGCTCCCCGAAAGGATGTCCGCCAGCAAAATGCCGCTCAGGGTGACTGCGGGAAGCGCGGCGTTTTTGAGCACGTGCCGGTAAAGGATATATCCCGAGGTGCCGCCCTTGCTCCGTGCGGTGCGCACATAATCCTTCTCCAGCTCCGTGCGGATTGATCCGGCCAAAAAACGGGTAAGCATACAGATGTTCGGCACCGCCACCGCAATAGCCGGGAAGGCGACTGCCCGGAAGTAGAGCGCCGGACTTTTCGCAAAAGGCACAAAATTACCGGGGGCGAAGAAGCGGAGCAGGATACCGAATACCCAGATAAACAAAATCCCCGTGATGTAATTCGGCACCGAAAGCCCCACCAGAAGCGTGTTGTCGATAATCCCCCGCACGGCACGGTTCCGGGAGCGCACCAGGAAAATCGCCAGGGGCAGGGAAACCAGGATCACCAAAAACGCCGCCATTGCCGCCAGCGTAGCGGTTACCGAGAGGCGGTGGAAAATCAAGGTGCGGACGGGCACGGCGTAGCGGATGGATTCGCCGAAATTCCCCCGGACCGCGTGTTGCAGCCAGAAAAAGTAGCGGGAAGCGATGTGGTCCCCCAGGTGCAGCCGCTCCCGCAGGGCCTCCACCTGCTCCGGCGACGCTGAGGTCCCCGTGAGCAGCGTGACCGGGTCGCCGGGAATCAGGGCGAAGATGGCCGCCACGATGAGAGACACCAACGCCAGGGTGATGAACAGACTGAGTAGACGTCCCAGAACACCCGGGCGCACGAAGGTGTCTGACCGCAAATTCCGCATGGCTTTTCCGCACTAGGGCGTCTTTTCTTCCATATATAATGTTGACGCGTCGAACACATAAAGCGGATATTGCTGAAATCCCTTTATGCCTTTTCGGAAAGCCTTTGCCGAGGAAATATCGCAGATGAACACGCTGGCGGCATCATCCGACAGGACGCGCTGCATGTCCTTGTAGAGGGCAGTGCGCGCCTCCTCGTCGGCGGCAACCAGGGAACGGCGGTAGAAATCATCGAAGCGCGGGTTGGAGTAGTTGATGAAATTACGTGCCTCGCCGGTTTCGTAGCGGAACAGATAACTTCGGGGGGAGAGGGTTACCCCGTCGATGGAGATAACCGTGGCCTGGTAGCGCCGGGCGGTGTAGACTTCAGAAATCCAGGTGGGCCAGTCCACCAGCTTGATGGACACGCGGATCCCCAGGGCGGCGAGCTGCTGGGCGATCACCTGGGCGGTGTTCACATG
>JAITMZ010000094.1 GCA_031290725.1 Spirochaetaceae bacterium | reverse complement strand
GGCTGGAACTCCGCCTTGAGATTGTAGGGTTTCTTGGCATCGGGAAGAAACGCGTGTACAAACCGCGCCACGATGTTGTGGATGACATCGCGGGTCTGAAAATCAAGCGCCATAATGGCCTCCTTTAATACATGATACGCAGAGTATAGCAGGGAATGGGGGGGAAAAGCAAGCGGGGAAAGGCCTCACGCAGAGGCGCCCGTGGTTCTTTGGGTAAATGCGCTTTTTCGTTTTAATTTTCTGCACGCCGCGAGTTTTCCCCTAGGGCTTCCTCTGCGGGCTTTTGGGGCGGCTCCGGCGCGGCTTCCGGCGGCGGCTTCGCGGGCATGACTTCGGGCATCGGTGTGGGGGGTTCCCCCGCTGAAACAGGGGCATCCCCGGTCGGCCCCTCGAATATGCGCACTTCCTCCGGCGGCGGCGGGGCACTTTGGACGGGGGGTATCGCCGGCGGCGTGGAGATGGATGCGGGGGGTTCCGGCGCGGGTCGGGCAAAGGGCGCGGCGGGGGTCAATTCGCCTGGCGGCGGTACCGGGGACGCTTGGGCAGGCGCGGGCGGCGCGGCGGCCGGCGGGTGGGCGGACGCGGGCGGGTGGAGGGTGGGCGCGGGCTGCGCGGGCGGGGGCGGCGGTGTTGTCTGCTGCGGGCGCGCGGGGGCTGCCGGCGCGGTTTGCGCGGGCGGGGGCGGCTGCGTTGCCTGTGGGCGCGGGGTAGCTGCGGGCGCGGGCTGCGCGGGGCGGGCCGGCGGGGCTTGCTGCGGGCGCGCGGGGGCTGCCGGCGCGGCTTGCGCGGGCGGGGGCTGTGGGCGCGCAGGGGGTTCCGGCGCGGTTTGCGCGGGGCGGGCCGGCTCATTCTCCACGGGCAGCGGGACAAGGGGCAGCTCCAGGGCGGCGGGTGCCGCCACGGGTACGACAGGCACGGGAAACAACGCGCCGGTATTGCGGCGGGGGGGGAGCAAGCGGATGGGCACGGCACGGGGGGTCGCCACAGACTGCACGGGGATCAGCAGCCCGGCGGATACCAGCACCGTCCACAGACCCAGGGTACACAGCCCCCCCCAGAGGGTTTCACGGCGGCGCATTGGGCTATCTCTCCTTGGTGCGGAGGCTCACGGCGGAGAAGCCGCGACGGCGGAGGGCGTCGAAGACCTGCACGACGGTGCCGTTGGCAGCGGCGGCGTCGGCCTCCAGGCGCACGGGGTAGTCCGCCGGGGGGATGGCGCCGGTATCGATGGCGGCCAAGCGGGCATCCAGGTTCGCCACGGCGGCGGAGGTGCCGTTTACCCAGAGGGCGCCGTCGGCCTGGACTTGAATGGCAAGCTCCCCGGTGACCGCCGGTTCCGCCGTGTCCGACTCGGGCAGGTCTATCCGGATGCCGGGAAGCACCGCGAAGGTGGTGGACACCAGGAAGAACAGGATGAGCTGGAACACCACATCGATCAGGGGTACCAGGTCGGGGCGGCCTGGACGGCGGGCGCGATGATATTGCCGGGTCATCTACAGCCCCCTGGTGATGGTAAATATCAGGCCCGACGCGAAGGATTCGGCGTCGGCAGCAATCCGTTCGACCTTTGTATTATAATACGTGTGGAACACAATCGCCGGAATAGATACCGCCAGCCCCGCCGCAGTGGTGAACAGCGCCTGGGCGATGGCGCCGGCCAGCAGCGCCGGGTCACCCATCGCACCGCCGGAACCCAGCAGCCCGAAGGCCTTGATGTTCCCCAGCACCGTGCCCAGCAGTCCCAGCAGGGTGGACACCTGGGCGATGGTACCCAATGCAGGGACGAAGCGTTCCAACCGGGGGAGCACGGCGTTGAGTTCCACCTCCGCCAGTTCCCGGATAGTCTGTTCGCTCATGGCGCGGCTTTCCAGCACCTTCTTCAGCACCTGGGCCAGGGGCGTGGCAGCTTCGTCGCAGGCGGTTTTCGCGGCGGTCCAATCCCGCCGGACCAGCAGGTCCTGTAGGGCGGCCTTCAGGGTGCGGTCCTGGGCAGACACCGTGCGATAATAAAAAAACCGCTCAAAGATACTAAAGGTGGCGAATACCGCACACCCCGCGAGGGGAATCATCATCAACCCACCGCCGGAAAAAAAAGCAACCATCATATCACTCCCAAGAGTACCAGTATATCACAGGTGCCGTCAATGTGCAACCGGCCTGCGGAGTATCTGCTTCCCTTGACTTTTCCCGACGGTATGGTATTATATCAGGCAAGGAGTGTGCATGAATATTCTTATCATCGGCGGGGCGGGATATATCGGAAGCCATGTGGCACGGGAAATGCTTGACCACGGGCACCGGGTGACGATCTTTGATAACTTTTCCAGCGGGCTGGAGCAGAATGTGTTTCCGGAGGAAACCGTTGTCCGAGGGGATATTCTGCACCCCGGCGACTTAGGGGCAGCCCTGGAAAGCGGGTTTGACGCCCTGGTGCACCTGGCGGCGTTCAAGGCCGCAGGGGAATCTATGGTCAAGCCGGAAAAATACTCGGTGAACAACATCACCGGCACCCTGAACATCCTCAATGCGGCGGCGGAAGCGGGAATCAGGCGCATCGTGTTTTCCTCCAGTGCGGCGGTATACGGCGAGCCCGTGTACCTACCCATAGACGAAAAACACCCCGTCAACCCGGCAAACTACTACGGCTTCACCAAGCTGGAAATCGAGCGCTTTCTGGGGTGGTACGAAAAGCTCCGGGGCATCCGTTTCGCCGCTCTCCGCTACTTCAACGCAGCGGGTTACGACGTGCAGGGCCGGATCGCCGGGCTGGAGAAAAACCCTGCCAACCTCCTGCCCCTCGTGATGGAAGCCGCCGTGGGCAAGCGGGCGGAGGTGCATATCTTCGGCAGCGACTACGACACCCCGGACGGCACCTGCATCCGGGACTACATCCACGTGAGCGATTTGGCCGCGGGCCATCTGGCGGCGCTGGACTACATCGCGGCACAGGATACCAGCGTCACGGTGAACCTGGGCAGCGGTGCCGGGCTTTCGGTGCTGGAGATGGTACAGGCGGCCCGGAAAATTACCGGGGCAGCCATCCCCGTGCGTTTCGTGGGACGCCGGGCAGGGGATCCCGCCAGGCTCACCTCGTCGGCGGATTTGGCGCGGAACCTGTTTGGCTGGACCCCCCGCCATTCCGACCCGGACACGCTCATCCGCACCAGTTGGAACGCCTACAACAAACAAAAGGAGAATATATGAAACCGACATTGGTGGTACTGGCCGCCGGCATAGGAAGCCGCTACGGCGGAGTGAAACAGATCGACGGAGTAGGGTTGGGAAACGAGACTCTGTTGGATTTCGCCACTTGGGACGCCCGGAAAAGCGGCTATGGCAAGGCGGTCTACATCATCCGCAGGGACATCGAGAAGGACTTTCGGGAACGCATCTTCGACCGGGTGGCCCGCAACTTCGACGCCCAATACGTATTCCAGGCACCGGACGCCTTAATGAGTCCTGCACAGAAGCGGGATGCCGCCGCATTGGGGCGAAAAAAACCCTGGGGGACATTGCACGCGGTGCTTTGTGCCGGGGACGTCCTGAAAACCCCCTTCACGGTGATCAACGCCGACGATTACTATGGCCGGAGCGCCTTTGAAACCTTGGCCGGCCACCTGTCGGGCATCGCTGCGGACAGCAGAGAACACGCCATGGTGGGGTATATCCTGGGCAACACCCTGAGCAAATCCGGCACCGTCACCCGTGGGGTTTGTACCGCCCGGGACGGTTACTTGGTATCCATGGAAGAACAAATGAACATCCGTCGGAAGGACGGCCGCATCGTGAGCCTGGCGGGGGACAAACAGGTCTTTTTTATCGGTACGGAGCTGGTGTCAATGAACTTTTTCGGCTTTTCCCTGGGAGCGCTGGATCATTTTGCCGCCTTTTGGGAGGATTTCATCGCCAAAAATGCGGCCAGCGAAAAGGCCGAATGTCTCCTGCCCACCGCAGCCAGCACCCTGGTTGAAGAAGGGAATGGCCGGATAAAGATGTACACTTCTCTGGAAAGCTGGTTCGGCATGACCTACCCGGATGACCGGGACACGGTGAAGAAGGAAATCGCTAAAAAGGTCGAATCGGGGTATTACCCCCGGCAGTTGTGGGAGCGGTAAGCCGGGACTACATGCGGAACTGTTCCCCCAGGTATATCTTCCGCGCCACCTCTGAATCCAGGATGGCGTCCTTGTCGCCCTGGGCTACGATGGTGCCGTCGCTGATGATGATGGATCGGTTGGTGATCTCCAGGGTGTCCCGTACGTTGTGGTCGGTCACCAGGATGCCGATGTTGCGTCTGGCCAGGAGCTGGATCATGTGTTTGATGTCGCTCACGGCGATGGGGTCAATCCCGGCAAACGGTTCGTCCAGGAGCAGAAACTTGGGCTGAATTGCCAGTGACCGGGCGATTTCGGTACGCCGGCGTTCACCCCCCGACAGGGTGAAGGCGGGCTGCTTACGGATCCGGTTGATGGCGAAATCGTCGATCAGGGACTCAAAAAAGTCGCGCTTTTCGGCCTTGTTCAAATCCCGGCGGGTCTCGATCACCGCCCAGATGTTTTCCTCCACCGTGAGCTTCCGAAACACCGACGGCTCTTGGGGCAGGTACGAAATACCCAGCCGCGCCCGCTTGTACATGGGAAGCCGGGTGATCAGTTTGTCGTCCAGAAAGACTTCCCCCGAGGTGGGGCTCAAAAAACCCACGATCATGTAAAAGGTGGTGGTTTTGCCCGCGCCGTTTGGCCCCAGCAGACCCAACACCTCACCGGTCTTCATGGAAAACTCTACGCCGTTCACGACTTGCTTTTTCCCGAACCGCTTGTGCAGGCTGCTGATTCTGAGTACATTGCTTTCCGGCGCAGGTTTCGCGGCGGGAACGGGCTGCGCGGCGGCTGTGGGTGCGGTGAGGGCTGGCCGACTGTTTACCGTCTGTGATATATCGTCCATCGGTGCTCCTATGCTCCCACCGTGGGGCCCGCGGGTGCCTCGATTTTTTCCGGCGTTTTTTGTTCCGGCGGCGTTTCCGGGGCGGCGGGCGGCTCACCGGGGACGACACCCTCCGGGGAAACTGCCGTGCCTTCCGTTGACTCGGCGCTTTGCGTGGTGGCTGTGCCGGTGGATTTGGCGCCGCCGCCGGAATCCTTGACAGTGCCCCGTACCCGCCCGTCCAGCAGGATTTCCTCGGTCTCCAGGTTGAAGGTCATCTCCCTGGCGCGGAAAATGTCGTCGGACCGCTGAATTTTGGGGTTGCCGCTCATTTCCACCATCTGTTCTTTTTTTCGGTACACCGCGAAGGCCGCGGTACACACCGATTCTTTTTGTTTCAGCTCAATGTCGATTTGCAAAATCGCCACTTCGGTCTTTTGGTTATATTCGATTATCTGGGCATTGGCGGTGACTTTGTTCTGGTGGTCAAAGATGTCCGCGTCGGATTGCAGCGTGGCCACCTCGGTCTGCCGGTCGTACTTCATGGTGCCGCAGCGAAAATCCATATCCGAGTCGATGTTCCGGCCCCGCACATTCCCGCTGGCGGCGATGTAGCGGAAATCATCCCCGGTGAGCTCGATGGAATCCGCAGTTATCTCGATTTTGGCGGTTTTTACCGATGCGTGTCCCTCCAGGCGGGTAAAATCGCTGTTTTCCTTGCTGTAGCCGGACATTTTGTCGGCGGTAAATAAAATGCGCTCCGCCCAAATTCTTGAACAAGGCCCAAAGACGCCGAAAAGCGCCCACGCCGCCGCGCAGAGAGTCAATTTAGTCAGTTTCCCCGGCCGGTTCATCCCCATCCCCTGTGTCAAAAATACCGCTCACCGGCCCGCCGAACACGAATGCCCGAGTGTTTTTATCGGCAAAAAAACGCGTACCCGAAAGGGAAAAACGGCTGTCCCTGTTCCCTCCGTTTCCGGTCCGGGTTTTTATGATCTCCACCGTGCCGTCCCGGGAACTCGCCAGAATCCCGGTGTTTGACCCCCAGCGGATCGCATTGGCCCGAAGCTCAAACTGGTCCCGAATGTTTTCAAACACGATGGAATCAAACAGTACATAGGTGTCATTTGTAGTATCGGCAAGAATCAACCCGCAATTACCGTGTCCGATCTCTTTTCCATCGCTGTCGTACACGACGAAGGTCACTCCGGAGGCGTAGATGGCGTTGTTTTGCTTGTACTGCTCCACGGTTTTCGCGGACAGCTCGGCGGTCATCTGGCCGTCCTCGTAGCGGGTCACCCGGGCACCGCTCAGGCGAAATTCCGGTATCTTGTCCGACACTTCCGTGGACATATCGTCATACACGATCTCACACCCCGACAGCGCCAGCACGCAGAACGCCGCGCAAATCAACAATCCCGCAAGCCGCAGGGTATGTTGTTCCCCCGAAGAATCGGTCTCGCCTTTCATCCCCCTTTTTCGCCCCAAGGGGGGGGGTATGAAACCCCCGCCGCGAATCACCCGTCCCAAGCTCCCGGCGCTCCAGGGTTTCATACCCCCAAGGCCGCGCCGACAAAGGCTGAAAAAACCGGGTGCGGTTTCGACGGCCGCGACGAAAATTCCGGATGATACTGAACTCCTATTCCCCACGGATGTTCCTCCCACTCAAAAGCTTCGGTCTGGTTATCTTGGGCAAATGCCGTGATGCGCAGCCCCTTTGCCGTGATATCTTCCTGAAAGCGCCGGTCAAAGGCATACCTGCTCCGGTGCCGCTCGCTGACCATGGGCACCCGCTTATAAATATAGTATAATTTTGATTGTTTATCAAGGGCGATGGCGCTTAAACCAATCTTGAAGCTCCCTGATGACGCCAGTCCGCTTTGTTCCTCCGGCAGGCTGATCACCGGATGACTGGTTTCCCGCACGAATTCTGTGGAATCCGCATCCTCCCAATTCAGAAGACTCCGCGCGGTCTCAATGGCCATGAGCTGCATCCCCAGATCGATCCCCAGAAAGGGCACACGATTTTGCCGGGCGTACCGAACCGCCGCCAGGAGGCCCAAAAACCCGCGCTGGCCGAAGTTGTTGGGCACCACGATACCGTCCACCCCGGAAAAGGCCGCGGCGACGTCCGAGTGTTCCAGCTTTTCCGCATCCACCTTGCGGAGATTCAGCTCCGCATTGTGGGTGGTTACCGCAGCGTGGAGCAGCGCCTCCCGAAGGGATTTATAACAGTCGTCTATCCGGGTATTTTTGCTCACCAAGGCGATGGTGACCCGGCGTTTGGGATTGACCAACCGGTTCAGAAATGTCGTCCAGGGGCGGATGTTGGTGCGCGCTTCGGGGAATCCCAGGCGGGCCAAAATTCGCTTGTCCACCCGCTGTTTGTGAAACAACACCGGAAGCTCGTAGATTGACTGCTCCACATCCACGGTGGAAAACACCGCATCGGGATTCACGTTGCAAAACAGGGCAATTTTTCGGTACAGGCTGCTGTCCAGGGGCAGCTCCGAGCGGCACAACAGAATGTCCGGCTGGATGCCGATCTCCTGCATCTTTTTTACCGAATGTTGGGTGGGCTTGGTCTTCATTTCCCCCCCGGTAAGCATGGGTATCAGAGTCAGGTGGATGGTGATGGCGTTGGAATGACCCAAAAGCCGGATAAGCTGCCGGGCCGCCTCCAGAAAGGGAATGGATTCGATGTCCCCTACGGTACCGCCGATTTCCACGATCACCACATCGGGCCCGCTCCGCATACCGGCGTTCAATATCCGCCGCTTGATCTCGTCGGTGATGTGGGGAATCACCTGCACGGTACGCCCGTTGTACCGCCCCGCCCGCTCGTTCTGGATCACCGATTCGTAGATTTGGCCGATGGTGATGGAATGGTCCCGGGCCGGGGTAAAACTGGTGAACCGCGCGAAGGTGCCGATGTCCGAGTCGGTCTCGGAACCGTCGTCGGTAACGTAGACTTCGCCTTGCTGGTAGGGGTCCATGTTGGCCGCGTCCAGATTAATGTAGGGATCGCATTTCACCAGGGTCACCGAAAGGCCGCTGGATTCCAGAAGACTCCCGATGGCCGCCGCCGCCACGCCCTTTCCCAGGCTGGAACACACTCCGCTGCTTATAAAAATATACTTGCTCATACTTTCGTTACACCCGCATTTCCCGGTTAAAGGGCTGCCCCAGCGCCGCAGGACTCATGTGGCGATCTTTCCCGGCAAAGGCTAGCACCGCGATCACCAGGGTGTAGGGCAGCATCACCGCGAATTCGTAGGGAAAATTGATGCCCTGGCCCTGCACCGCCAACTGGAACGCCTGGGCAAAGCTAAACAGCAGGGCGCCCCCCATGATTTTCACCGGGTTCCAGCGGCCGAAGTATACCAGCGCCACGGCGATAAACCCCCGGCCGGCGATCATGGTGTCACTGAACATTTTTGCCTGACAGAGCGACAGGTATGCCCCGGCAAGGCCCGCCAGCGCCCCCCCCACCGCCAAAGCCTGAAACCGCACCACATTCACCTTGATGCCGATGGAATCCGCCGCACGGGGGTAGGTGCCCACCGCCCGCACCTGCAATCCCCAAGGCGTCTTGAACAGCACATACCATATTACCGGCACCAGCAAAAAGGCAAAATACACCACCAGATTGTGGTTGAACAAAATCTGACCCGCCACGGGAATCTCAGACAGCACCGGAATGGGCGCACTCCCAATGCCCGTGACGCTTTGGGTGCCTCCCACAAAGTGCCGGAACAATGTTCCCGCAGTGCCCACGCCGAACATCTGTAAGCCAATCCCGGCGATGCCCTGGGGTGCCCGGAAGACCACCACCACCAGGCCGAAGAACAAACCCAGCAACACCCCCGCCCCCGCCGCCATCATCAGGCCCAGCAGGTTGTATACCCCAGCCTGGCCCGCGGTGTAGGGCACCAGCATACCCAAAAAAGCGCCCATGGCCATGATACCTTCGCAACCCAGGTTAAAAATACCCGCCCGCTGGTTTACCATTTCGCCCAAGCTGGCCATCAAAAGGGCTACGGAGAAGGGCACACCCAGCGCCAGTATATTGATAATAAAATTCATATATATACACCCCCGTTGTTCTCCCGAAGAATCGGCCTCGGCCCGAATCCGCGTTGCCCGATTAGTATACCATCGTATTTGGATATGGTCAAGGCGTAAGCCCTGTTTTTCAGGGCGAGCGCATGAAAAATTTCGTAAAAATAAAAATCCGGCATAGAAAATGATAAAAAAACGGGTGCTAAAACGCATAAGATGGGGTATACTGTTTCGTAATTGATTAGGAGGGAATTCAAGGGACAACGGGCGATACCGTCATCGACGGAATATCTGCAAGGGATTGAAAACCCGCTGGGTATGAGGATCCCCGTGCCCGCTGTGGGACACTTTCTTCAG
>JAITMZ010000175.1 GCA_031290725.1 Spirochaetaceae bacterium | reverse complement strand
TGCGTCTACCGCCTGGCCCAGCGCCGCCGCAATTTCGGCAAGACCGCGATCGTGGACATCCTTCACGGCAGCAAAGGGGCAAAAATCAGGGACGCGGGCCTGGACACCCTGAGCACCTACGGCATCATGGCGGACACCGGTACCAAGCGCATCCGGGCCATCCTGGACTTCCTGGTGGAGCAGGGCTACCTGGCCCTGGAAAGCGGCGAGTTCCCGGTGGTGTGCCTCTGCGAGCGCTCAGAGGCAGTGATTTCCCGGGAGCGTCCCGCGCACATCGAGATGATGATCCCCAAAGAGGAGAAGAAGGCGGCCAGCAAAACATTTGCCGGACAAGATTTTTCGCCTTCGCCGCTGCCCCTGGACGAGGGCTTGTTCGCGCGGCTCAAAACCCTCCGGGGCGCCCTGGCAGGGGCGGCCCATGTGCCGTCGTACATCATCTTTTCCGATGCCGCCCTGCGGGATATGTGCCGCAAAAAGCCCCAAACCAAGGCCGCCTTTCTGGAGGTAGTGGGGGTAGGGCAGGTGAAACTGGAGCGATACGGCGATATGTTCACCAGGGAGATTCGCGGGTATTGCGAGGCAGCGGGGCGATCTCCGTAAGGAGTCCGCCTTGTTTGCGCACTGGGCTGAGAAGGCTCGCTGGGTAGGCACGGGCGGGCGGACTGGCCCGGAGCGGAGAATGGGGCACGCCAGCATTACTTGTACGCTGGCGGGACATATTCCCCGCGGTAGGGGCCCGCCCCCCCGCCGGACACCCTCAACCACCGTGCGGCGCTTACAGTGGGCGCGGAATCCCAGACGCACCACTTGACACGCCGGTAAGATTGGAGTACACTGTCCGCAATGGAAACACAAGAAGCATTTGCGCGATTTTTCGCTATAATCCGCCGGCTGCGCGCTCCCGGCGGGTGTCCCTGGGATATTGACCAAACGCCGCTGTCCCTGCGGAGTGGGTTTATTGAAGAAACTTTTGAAGCGGTGGATGCCATCACGGCGGACGACGGAGACCACGTGCGGGAAGAACTGGGGGACGTGCTGCTGAATGTAGTGATCATCGCCTACATGTACGAACAGCAGGGTGACTGGACCGTGGCGGCCATGCTGGAGGAAGTGGCGGAAAAGCTGATCCGGCGGCACCCCCACGTGTTCAGCCAATCCCAGGGGCGGGCTTTCCTGCGCGAAAATACCGCCAGTCCCGGAGCGGTGCTGGCCCAGTGGGACGACATCAAGACCGGACTGGAACATCGCGGGGGAGAATCCGTGCTGGACCAAGTGCCCGCGGGCTTCCCTCCCCTCCTGCGGGCATGGAAGATGCAGAAAAAAGCCGCGAAACAGAACTTTGACTGGCGTCGTGCGGAGGATGTCTACCGCAAAGTGCAGGAGGAGATCGCCGAGGTGCGGGAAGCGGCGGCGAAGCGGGACAGCCTCACCGGGCCGGCAGGGAACGGCGGGCCGGCGCCATTCACCACGGGTGCCGGGGATGCGCAAAACGCCGCACAGCTTCACTTGGAAGAGGAAGTGGGGGATACATTCTTCGCGCTGGTCAACTGGTCGCGCCATCTGGGGGTAGACCCCACGGTGGCCCTGGGGCGCGCCAACGGGAAGTTCGCCCGGCGGTTCCGGCTGGTGGAGAAGGCGGCGGCCAGGCGGGGCATGACCGACTTCACCCTGGAAGAGCTGGACCGCTTCTGGGAGCAGGCAAAACAGGAGGAAGCGGGATGAACATCGCCTTGCAATGTGGGCTAATATTCGGCCTCTGTCTGGTGGGGGAGGTGGTATCACCGCTTCTTCCCATCACCTTTCCGGGCAACCTGATCGCCATGATACTGCTGTTTATGCTGCTGGCCGCACGGATCGTCAAGGCAGGAAGCATCCGGGAGATCACGGCCTTCCTGCAAAAACACATGACCCTCTTTTTTATGCCCCCCTGTATCGCCATCGTCCAGGAATTGCCGCTGCTCAAACGGGTGATACTCCCTTTTTTGGTCATCGGCATTATCTCCACGGTGCTGACCTTTTGGGCCGCTGCCGCTGCGGCGTCACTGGCGTCAAAGCTCCAGGACGCATATACCGGCGGCAAGGATAAAGGACATCCCGGCCATGGCTGAAACCCTCACGGTCCTGAAAGACGTCTTTATCGCGTCGCCCTACTTCGGCCTGTGCCTCTCGCTGCTCACCTTTGAGGCGGGCCGGGGAATCACGAAAAAACTCAAGACATCGCTGCTTACGCCGCTGGTTATCGCCGCAACGCTCAGTTGCCTGTTTATGGTGATTTTTGATATTCCCCTGGAGGCATACAATCGTGGCGGGGCGGTTTTATCCCTCTGTATCCCTCCCGTTACCTGCACGCTTGCGGTTTCCCTGTACAACCAGATGGAGGTGCTCAAAAAAAACATTCTCCCGGTGCTGGCGGGGACCACCGCCGGCGCCCTGGTGTCTGTCATCAGCATCACGGTGATGTGCAAGGCCGCGGGGCTTGACCGGGTGTTGATGGTCTCCCTCATGCCCAAGTCGGTGACCAACGCCATCGCCCTGGAGCTCTCCCGGTCATACGGCGGTATTCCGGCGATAACTATCCTGGGGGTGATGATTGCCGGGAATATGGGGGCCATGCTCGCCCCGCATTTGATCAAGCTGTTCCGGGTGAAAAACCGGGTGGCCGCAGGGATCGGCATCGGCACCGCCAGCCACGCCCTGGGGACCGCCAAGGCGCTGGAGATAGGCGAAGTGGAAGGTGCCGCCAGCTCCCTGGCCATCGGCTGCACCGGCTTGGCCACAACGATTATCGCGGCAATTTTACTCCGGTAGCCCCTCGGAAAAGATTTCCCCAAAAGCAGGGTGCATTAGATCCTCCCCCACAGCCTCTCCGCATGTTCCCGGGAAGCCGCCATGAGCGCCTCCTCGTCGATGCCTACAAGCGAGCGCTCGGCCATGACAGCCTTGCCGTTCACGATGGTCCAGTCCACATGCCGCCCCGTGACGCCGAACAGGATATGGCTGTTCATTGTGGCGGCGTTGAGGGGCGTGGGGGGCTTATAGTCCACGATGATCACGTCGGCGTATGCCCCCGCTTGAAGGACGCCAACCGTGCCCTGAATAAAACGTTCCATTATAGTGCGGTTATTGTCAAAAAGCATGGCCGGCGGTTCCCCCCAGGCCGCGGACGGGACGCCCGCCGCGTGTTTGTGGATGAGAGATGCCGCCTTGTAGGACTCGGTCATGTCCGCAGTGTAGCCGTCGGTGCCCATGCCCACCAGGATGCCCCGGCGCATCATCTCCAGCGCCGGCGACACCCCCACGGCGTTCCCCATGTTGGACTCAGGGTTGTGCACCACCGCCGCGCGGCTTTCCTTGAGCATCTCCAGCTCTTCGCCGGTCACATGGACGCAGTGCACGGCGATGGACTTGTCCGAAAGCACCCCGGCGTGAAAAAGACGCTCCACCACGCGCTCGCCGTATTTGTCCAGGCTGTCTATCACGTCTTCCATGCCTTCGGCGGCGTGCACGTGAAAGCCCGCGTCCGCGTCAGACGCCGCCAGGAGCGCCTTGTCCAGGGTTTTTTGGCCGATGGTGAGGGAAGCGTGCAGGCCGAACAGGCTGGTGAGCATATCATCACCCTGTTTTTTGCAATGTTTGGAAAAATCCGCGTTTTCCCGAATCCCCGCGTCGGCGATCTCCGGGCCGTCCCGGTCGGACACTTCGTAGCACAGGTTGCTCCGGATGCCGAACAATTTTGCCGCCTCCGCAATCTTGAACAGGCTCCCTTCCACGGCGAAGGGGCTGGCGTGGTGGTCTATCACGGAGGTGACGCCGCTCCGTACCCCGTCGATCATGGGGCCGACGCAGCTATAATAGACGTCATCCAGGGTCAGGCAGTTGTCCAAGCGCCACCACAGGCCCCGGAGCACCTCGCCGAAGGTCGTGGCAGGCTTCCCCCCCAGGCTCATGCCCCGGGCGAAGGTGCTGTAATAGTGCATGTGGGTATTGATGAAGCCCGGCATCACCAGCCGGCCCCGGGCGTCGATAATCTGTGCGCCGGGATAGCGCGCCTGAAGCGCGGCGCCCTCCCCCACTTCCGCGATCCGCTCCCCGTCGATGGCAAGCGCGCCGTCCGCGATAAGCGGATTGTCCGCGTCCCGGGTGATGATTTTTCCGTTTGTAATAAGCAGCATAGTGCCTCCTTTTTTAGTATAGCACGGATGGATAAAAAGCGCAAATTCCCCTTCACTGACCCCACCCAAAGATAAAGATACCCTAATGGCAGGACTGAAAAACGTTTTCGTCCAAGGGATATGAAACTCTCGCCGGGGATCAACAAAATTTTTTTGATTTTTTACGTTTCCCCCTTTCTTTTTTTTTTAAAATGTATTATATTATGTACCATGGTTGTAGCGATTGATGGGCCCGCCGGTTCTGGAAAAAGTACCGTAGCAAAGCGCATTGCCGGGGAATTGGGCATCTTGTTCCTGAATTCCGGGAGTTTTTACCGGGGGATTACCCTGGCCGCCCTACGCGCGGGGATTATCACAGACTTCCAGGTCGGCAGGAAGGATGCCCTGCTGTCTCTGGCGGAATCCCTGGATATGGACTACCGGCAGGAGCGCCTGTTTATCGCCGGTGAGGACGTGGAGGATGATCTCCATTCGGATGCGGTGGACGCCTGGGTGTCTCCGGTGTCGGCTGTGCCGGAAATTCGGGAATTGGTGAACCGGAAAATTCGGGAAGTCACCGGGACACAGAGCGTCGTCTGCGAGGGGCGGGACATGACCACCGTGGTTTTCCCCGATGCGGAGCACCAGTTTTACATGGACGCCTCAATCGGCGTGCAGGCGGAACGGCGTTTCAAACAGGGGGTGAGCGGGCTTTCTCTGGAGGAAATTCAGGCGGCCATCCAGGTGCGGGACGAAAATGACAAAAAAAAAGCGGTGGGCGCGTTAAAAATCGCTCCAAAAGCGGTATATATTGACACTTCCCACTTGACAATTAGTGAAGTTTGTGCGATAATAATATCAAAATTATGTTAGAAGGGTTGTTTTATGGATCAGATGGACGTGGAATTGGATGAAGTGATTGAAACTCAGGATCAGGACGACATCCAGACACAATTGCAGGAAAAGTATTTTAAAACTTTTGAATCTCTTGAAGAAGGTCAACTTGTTACGGGGGTGGTGGTTCAGATCACCAACGATCAGGTTT
>JAITMZ010000180.1 GCA_031290725.1 Spirochaetaceae bacterium | reverse complement strand
CAGGTTAAACCCGTCGATATTCATGCCGCTGTAGCCATACCAGTTTGAAAAAGTGGTTTCGGGATAATCCAGCACCGACAAAAAAGTGTCTGTGCCGAAATAGAGGGTGCCGTCGGTGGTGCGGGCCAGTTTATGCTGTGACGATTCGGGAGCATAGGTTTCGGCGTGGAACAAAAAGGGGGACAGCGCCTGTGCATCCAGGAAGGGGGAGAAAAAAATAAACATCAGGCAGGCCGCCGCATACTTCCGAAATTCCATCACCCTATTGTCGGTTAAATTCGACTTGAACTTTATGCACTTTCCCGGTATACTGGGGATATGACCCAAACAACGCTGCCCAGTACCGGGGGGTGCCCGCCCTGCTGGGATTTATCTCCGATTTACGCAGGTTTTGAGAGTCCCGACTACGTTGCCGCCCTGGCCGAATACGGCGCCATGATGGACGCCCAGGAGGCGCTGCTCGTCCAGACTGACAGGGAAAAAGGCGCCGTCGACTTTCCCCTCTGGCTGGCCCGCTGGTTCGATATTGCCAATCCGATGGACGACCTGGAGGAATCGCTCAACGCCTATGCCGAGGCGCGCTACCTCACCGCCACCACCGATGCGGCCTGTTTGAACGAAGTTGCCCGGCTGGAGGGCCTGGGTGTTCGTTCCCGCAGCCAGGAAAACCGCTTTGCCCGTATTTTGGCGCAGCACCAGGGGGATTTAAAACAATTTTTTACCCGTTTTCCCCAATACGCCCCATACCGGGGGATGATCGATGAAACAATCGCCGAGAGCCATCACCTGATGAGTGCCGCCGAAGAAAATTTAGCGGGCGAACTGGAACGCACCGGTGCCGCCGCTTGGGAACGCCTGCACGACCAGATCATCTCCAACCTCACCGACGCCGCCACGGGGAAACCCTTCAATCAAATCCGCGCCCAGGCGATGAATCCCGACCGTTCTGTCCGCCGAGAGGCCTGGCAGACCGAGCTGTCCCTGTTGAAAAGCGCCGAGATTCCCCTGGCTGCGGCGCTGAACAACATAAAAGGCGCCACGGTGACTCTGAACAAACGCCGCCGCTGGGACGACGCCCTAGATCGCGCGCTCCACACCGCCCGCATGAGCCGCGCCTCACTGGAGGCACTCTTGGCCGCCATTGAGGACTCGCTTCCCCGGTGGCGCGGCTATCTTCGCGCCAAGGCACAGCTTGTGGCCGGCACCGAAAGCTGCGCCTTCTACGATCTCTTCGCATCCCTGCAAAGCGGAGAGGCGGGGGAGCAGGTCTGGACTTTTGAAAAGGCGGCTTTGTATATCGTGGAGGAATTCGGCAGGTTTTCGCCGGACATGGGGAGCTTTGCCAGGGACGCCTTGGATAAGTCGTGGATAGATGCGCGCCTTCACCGGGGCAAGGCCGGAGGCGCCTGCTGTATCGATTTCCCCCGGCACCGGCAGTCCCGGGTTCTCTGCAATTTTTCCGGCGATTTTTCCGATGTGACCACCCTGGCCCACGAGCTGGGTCATGCCTATCATCACCACTGCCTCGCCGGCAGCGTCCCCCCATTCCTGTCCCATTACCCCATGACATTGGCGGAAACCGCCAGCATCTTCAGCGAAACCATCGTGATGCGGGACCTGATTGCCCGGAGCGAGGGCGCGGAAAAACTGCGGCTCACGGAAATTCACTTACAGGATTCCTGTCAGGTACTGGTGGACATTTTGTGCCGGTTTTATTTCGAGCGCGCCCTGTTCTCGGCCAGACAAAACGGCGAATTGGGGGCAGAGGATTTCTGTGCCCTCATGGCGGATGCCCAGGAAAAAACCTATGGCCCCGGCCTTTCGCCGGAGCGCCACCCCTATATGTGGGCAGTGAAGTCCCACTACTACAGCCCCCACCTGGATTTTTACAACTTCCCCTATGCCTTCGGGCTGCTCTTTGCCCAGGCGCTCTGCAATGCCGGAGGCGCGGATTTCCCGGCCCGTTACGTGGCCCTGCTCAGGGAAACCGGGTGTCTGTCCTGCGAAGAACTGTGTGCGTCCTGGGGTTTTAACATTCAGGACAAGTCGTTTTGGGATGCCCAGGTAGCCGCTTTTACACCGGAAATTGTTCTGGTACAAAGGGAGGCAGGCCATGCCGCAAGCCATTGCCGATAAGTTAAATTCACCCCCGCTGCTGGAAATCCGGGATCTCACGGTCACGTTCGCCCCGGCGGAAGCGCCGCCGGTCTACGCGGTGCGGGGCATATCCTACAGTCTGGCCCAAGGCGAAATTTTAGGCATTGTGGGGGAAAGCGGGTCGGGAAAAAGCGCGGGGGTTCTGGCCATTCCGGCGCTGCTCCCGCCCACGGCGCGCGTCTCCGGTTCCATCCGGTTCCACGGCGCGGAACTGACGGGAGGCGATCCGGCCACCGGACGGTACATTCGGGAGCACCTTCGGGGGAAAAAAATTGGCATGATATTCCAGGAGCCCGCCCGCTCCTACGACCCTCTGCAACGGGTAGGAGCGGCCTTTTTCGAGGCCCTCCGTGCATCCCACCCCGGCATCACCCGGAGCGAATCGGACAACCGGGCCGTCAGGCTTCTGGGTGAGACGGGCATCACCGACGGGCAGCTCCGGTTGGCCAACTTCCCCCACCAATTTTCCGGCGGACAGCTCCAGCGAATAGGCATCGCTCTGGCCCTGGCCCAGGACTGCGAGCTCCTGATCGCCGACGAACCCACCACAGCGCTGGACGCCACCATTCAGGCACAAATCATCGCCCTGATAAAGGACATCCGGGACAAGCGTGGAATTTCAGTTCTCTTCATCAGCCACAACATCGATGCGGCAACAGCCATCAGCGACCGGATCATGGTGATGTACGGCGGCCTGGTGATGGAAACCGGTGCCGCCGGGGAACTTCTGACCGCCCCCCGGCACCCATACACCCGGGCGCTTCTGAGGGCGGCCCCGCAGTTCGGTGTGAGCTACCGGGATCAGCGCCTGGCATCCATTCCCGGCAAAGTTCCGGACCCGCGCTATCCGGCGGAGGGCTGCCCCTTCAAGCCGCGCTGCCCGGAACAGGACCGCTGTGCCGATTGCGTGGGCTTTATTCGCCCTTCACGTCCGGGTCGGGCACCATGAGGCGGCGGATGGTCACGATCAGGTCGTCGTAGCCGGCCATGAAGGACAGCAGGGTGCGCCGCACCGAGCCAAAGCCTTCAAATTCGGCGGGGGTCATGCCCTTTTCTTCGTAGGACCGCACGAACTCAGGGAATTTTTTCTCAAGCTCTGCGATGATTTTGGGATCCACCGGGTCGTTGATGCGGTTCTTCACCTCGATGCC
>JAITMZ010000170.1 GCA_031290725.1 Spirochaetaceae bacterium | reverse complement strand
AGCTAAAAACGCCCTAAAGCCCACCTATTATTCAGGGGCGAGGACGTTCAGGGCCACGCCCGCCCGCTCCCCTCCCCAGAACCCGTGCAGCGCCTATAGTAGGCGCGGAATCCCAGGCGCACGAGCGCACCCCTTGCTATTTTGTGTAAGCTGTGATATGCTTGCCGTAATGTGGCGGTAGTGCCGCAAATTTTTTAACAAGCGAGGCATGACGTATGGCAGTATTCATCACCGGTGCGGGTGGATTTTTGGGGCAAGCACTGATACACGCGCTCCTGAAGGACGGTAAAAAGGTACTGGCTTTTGATTACAATGCGCCCCCCCAGGCGGTTCTGGATAATTGGAAGGGCAAGGTGGATTTCCGGCAGGGAGACATCCGGGACGGCAAACTCATCGACGCTTTGATCGCCGAATCGGGAACTACGGACCCCATTGTACACCTGGCGGGGGTGCTCACCGCTGCCTGTGACCGGGATCCGCCGTCAGCCATCACGATCAATCAGGGGGGTACCTACAATGTGCTGGAGGGGGCGCTCCGGCACGGCAAGCGGCAGGTGATTTTCGCCAGCACCATCAGTGTGTATGGCCGGGGACTGCCCCAGCCCATCGTGGAAACCGTGGTTACCCGCCCCGACGGCTGGTACGGCGCCACCAAGATCATGGCGGAGGTTACCGGACTGATGTACGCCGACCGACACGGGCTGGATTTCCGGGCGGTGCGGTTTGCCGCAGTCACCGGGGCGGGACGTGTGGCGGTGGGTTCCGCCAGCCTGTTCACGTCGCTTATCCCGGAAAAGGCCGCCAGAGGTGAGCCCTACGCCATCGAGGTGACGCCGGACACATCCTACCCGGTGGTGTATATCAAGGACGCCGTGGATGCGCTGATCAAGCTGATGAACGCCCCCCACGCCCCCAGCCGGATCTACAATATCGCCTCGGGGAATATCGTGGTGAACAAAATGGTGGACTATATCAAAAAAGTGATACCCGATGCCAAATTTACCTACGAACCGGTGGCGGATATTATGGCGGTGGTGGCGGGGTACAAGGAATGGACCATCAACTGCGGCTGCGCGAAAAAGGAGCTGGGCTGGACACCCTCCTACGGCGTGGAAAAAATGGTGGACGACATCATCGCTGCGGTAAGGGCGAAAAAATAAGCCTGCCGTTCACTGTGCGGCTGAGCCGGGGTTGAGCCGGAATACACCGTCCTTATCCTGGACGGTGGCTTTGATGCTGCTCATGGGGCGCCACACCACGGCGATGGAGAAGGTGGGTCTGGTGTCGATGTAGGGACGGCTTGCCCCTACCGGAGTGCGCAGTGTCGGGGTTATCGTGAGATTTGCCGACAGAAGCCAGTCGTGCAGTTCGTGGATCACCTCCACCGACAGGGTTTGCAGCTTGAACCCCGAGGCTTCCCGTTTTTTCTGGTCCCACAAGGCGAAAGAGTTAAACAGGTCGGTGAAAACGTTTGTTTCTCCCG
The DNA here is from genome assembly GCA_031290725.1 of Spirochaetaceae bacterium. Classification (GTDB taxonomy): domain Bacteria; phylum Spirochaetota; class Spirochaetia; order Treponematales; family Treponemataceae; genus JAISTZ01. The sequence goes on along the minus strand of JAITMZ010000170.1, from coordinate 2,575 downwards.
GTATCAGCCCCGCATACTGGGTGGAATCTTGAAAATACCTGAAAATGACGTTGTTTCGGGACGTGGCGACGAAGGCGACATGCAGAAACTGGGTCACGTCAAAGATAAACCTTGGGGCAAAGGTAAAATAGCTGGACGTGGGGCGCTGCATATCGTAAAACAGATTGGTGGAGCCGCCCAAGAGGAATTTGGTTCTGTTTTTCCAGGTGTATACTTCTTTCCCGCTGTGGGAATAGGAAAACGACAGGGACACGGGCAAAAATTCGAGGTTTTCTTTCTGTTCCCATTTTTTGTTTACTCGGTCAAGCTCATATCCTCTGGTGCGTTGGGCGGTGTAGGCCAGTGACAATCCGTAGCCGCTCAGGGACGTCTGGAAATTGGAGTGGGCATCATTTTCAATGTCATAGGAATAGGACTGGTTTATCGACAGTTTGCTGGCAAAGAAACTTAACGTGGCGGATTGGGTGAACATATCCCACACCCAGGTTGGATCCTGTTTGCTCTTGCGCTTGATGCCGGTACCGCTTCTCACGGTGATGAGTGGGGTGTAACCGGCGGAAAGGGCCCCGGTGTAGGATTCCAGCTGGGGCGGCAGGTTGGAGGTGAAGGAAAGGGAACTTGCCAGGGGCCCATCCGCTGCCGCGACGGTCAGACTGAGGGTGTGGGCGGTCCAGGATTGTTCGTCCCATTTCGGGGTGATGTAGTCCCACTGGGGATCCGTGTATCCATTGTCTATAAATTCCTGCTGTTTGAATTCCGACCGCAGGAGCTTGACGCTGCTGTTCCAGCTTAAACCGGTGTTGGAAAAAAAACGGCTGTACACGAAGGGTTTAAAGGACACCATGTTGGCCGACGCAATTTCCAGCTTAGTGGCGCTGTAATCGCTGATCCGGGCCGAACGGATGGCGCTTTCCTCCAGTCCGTATTTGCTGTCGTCGTTCTTGCTCAGCAGCACCGTGTGGTCCTGGATGGTGGGCGTGACGTTGATGGCGTTGGTTATGCCCCAAAATCCGTCCCGCCAGGAAAGGCTGCTGTTGAAAGTGGTATTCGGCTTCAGGATATACATGGAAGACTGTACCGTGTCCAGTGTCCGCTCCCGGGGGTCGGACGTGCCGCTGTCGTTCAGGGGTGCGGGATAGGTGGACTGCATAACAAAAGAGGGCGTGAAGGTATATCCCAGGGAATAAGCGGTTCCGCCCACCCGCGCAGCAGCCGGAGCGGCGGCAGTCATGGCGGGCAGATCGTCCTTCGGCAGCAGCCAGCGCCAGGGTTCCTCGGACTTTGGGTCGGGGTCGCCGACGGTTCCCGCCTCCGGTGTCTCTCCGTCCGGTGCAGCTTCCGTGGCGGTTTCGCCGGTTTCTTCCCGCGCGGCACCTCCGGCGGCGACTTCTCCGGCGGAGTCCTGTACGGCTGCACTGCCCGCAGTTTCGCCGCCCGTGTCTGCCGTGGGGGTATCCGGTTTTATATCCGTGGGGGGCACCAGGCCGGAAGGGCGGGATTCCGGACTAATCGCCCGGGGCTGGCGGCTCCGCCACGGGACGGACAGCAGGGTGCCGGACATGGAGGCGGTGAGGTTTATCGGGGTGAGCTGCTGGGGATAGTAAAACTTAAAACCGCGGCTGCTGTTGCCGGAGACCCAGGAGGGGACGGTGGTATCGAGGGCGCTGGCAAAGAGCAGATTAAAGCCGTAAGTCACCGAAAGGGACGAAATAAAGGGAGTCATCGTCCCCACCGGGATGCCCGATGAAGCCCTGAGGCTCCAGTTAAAAGAAGAGATTTCCGTGCCAGCGGTGACTACCGGTTCTTCGTCCAGTTTATTGCTGGTAATGTAGCTCATCCAGTCCATAGTTTCTTCACGTCTCAAAAAATCGCTTTCAAAATAGGTGTCGGAATAGGCGGGAAGGGCCACAGTCAGTGAAAATGGTTTCGTCATGGTCATGGCAAAATTCGATTTATACCGGAAGGGCATTTCAATGCCGAAAAAATAGCCTTTTTCCGAATAGGTTTGGTAGTTAGCCGTAACCGGTGCGTATATCGTATATACGCCGCTGTGGTCGAAGATGACGTTGCTGAACCCGGTGTAGAACGAAAGGTCGAGCTTGGAGATGTTTTTAGGCGGTTTGAAGGAGCCCTCCAGCCCCAGCAGGGTTCCCTGGTTTGAATAGTAGTCCGCGGCGAATTTGAGGTAATCCGCGGGCGGGGTTCCCAGATTTTCATCTAGATTGTGGAGCATCAACCCTTCCCGGCGTTGTTTTTTCAGAGTGGTGAGCTTCATGAAATTGAAAGAACTGTCGTTATCCCCCACGGCCAGGGGTTTTCGTCCCACCAGATAGGTGGTGGTCTGCACATAATAGCCCCGCCGGGGGTCGCTCCCGAAGACCGGGTTAAAGACCAGTTCATCCTTGGGATAGTAAAAACCCGGGAGCCAGAGTATGGGGATGACCCCCACATAGAGGGTCATGTTGAACAGGGCGAATTCCTCCCCAGGCAGCAGGTAGATGCGGCTGGCGTTGATCTTCCAGTGGGGATTGTCCTCGTCATCGCAGAAGGTGATGCTGCCGTTTTTGAAGACCAT
>JAITMZ010000139.1 GCA_031290725.1 Spirochaetaceae bacterium | reverse complement strand
CCTCGTGAAACCATGCTTAAACGCCGATGGAATAAACAGAATGTTGTTATCCATATTGCCAGTATACCGCATCCCGCGCCTCCTGTCAACAAAACAAGAGCGGCCTTCTTACGCCGCCCACCCCCTGCTACGCAAAGGCCCCCATCGCGCACACCGCGCACAGGGCGAGGGTGAGGGTTGCGATAAGTTTTTTCATACAACACTCCTTTTGGGGCCGCGCCCCGGAATTCTTTTTGTCAGTGTGGCAGGGGGGGGGCGGGCTGCGCAGACAAATAGCGGGATAGAGAAGAGAGAGGATTGGGGTTTGGGGGCTGGGCTTGAGTCCTCCTATCTCTAGTCTCTATTATCTGTAATAGGGCTGGGAAGAATGCCAGCCAAAGAGTTTGCGTAGCAAACTCGTTCGTACCTACCGGTGCGACCGGGCAGCGGGCGTCTTTTTTGCAGAGCTCGATTCGTATGACTGGATGTTCTTTCAAATTTTTAGTTTACTCGGCTTACGAAAGACATAATAATCCATTTGTTCTCCTGGTTGACAAAAAACCACAAAACATATACATTTTAGCATATATTTTGCGAGGAGAATTGAAACTTCTGTCAGTATTCTATCTTTCAATTATCCTCATTTTGCGCCTTTGTGGGCGTGTGACTTGAGTTTTACTTGAGTGTTGTCCAATTTTTTGCAAAACAGTTTTTTATGTCTTTGTGAAACAAATAATTAAATTGGGCGGTAGCGGGATCGAACCACTGACCTCTTGGGTGTAAACCAAGCGCTCTCCCAGCTGAGCTAACCGCCCAAATAAAATACTTCGTTGAAGTATAGCGCATATAAATTTTTTTGTCAAGCAGGTACGGGAATGCCGGGAATGGAAATCGCGGCGCGCCTTTCACAGTCGCAGACCATGAATCCCAAGATGCTCCAATCTCTTTCGATTTTGGCGATGACCGCCGTAGACCTGTACCAATATATACGGGAGGAGGCGGAAAAAAATCCCGCCCTGGAGGTCACCGGCGAAGATGCGGCGGCTGTCCCCGGTCCCGGCGAAAAGTGGATGCCCTCTCCGCCGTTGGGGATGGCCGACCCGGTTTTCCGGCAGTCCGGCGGCAGCGCCGAGAGCGACGCCTTCCAGGCCTTTCTGGAAAACCGCCCCGCCCCCGGTATCACGCTGCGGGAAGCCCTGCTGCAACAACTCCGCCTGCTCTCCCTGGAGGAATCCCGGCGGGTACTCTGTGAGCGAATTATCGGCAATCTGGATGACCGGGGATTCTACGCGGGGAGTCCGGAGAGACTGCTGGAATCCGGCCCGGCCCGCGTCCCTCCGGATGCCGCCGGGAAGGCCGAACTGGCGGCGTGCCTGGACATTGTGCGGCGGCTGGAACCTATCGGTACCGCCTGTTCGGGCAGCATGGAAAGCCTTCTGGTGCAGGCGGAAATCCGCGGTGACGCCCCCCCATTGGCGCTGTTTTTCCTGGACGGCCGACTGGAACTGCTGCGGAGCGGGAACGTATACGCAATCCGCAAAAAAATCGCGGCGCTGGACGTATCGGCCGCCACCCCACGCTGCCCGTTGGCTTTTTCCCGAAGTTTGGTCGGCATTAGCGCGGCGGACGTACAGGGGGCGCTGGAGTATATCCGTACCCTGGAGCCCTTTCCGGCGTGCCAGTTTTCCTCCGGCACCACCCAGTACATCGCTCCGGACATCACGGTGGAGCGCCTGGAGCCGGTACTCAACGACCCGGGGGCGTACGGGGACGGCGGGCCGGGATTCACCGTGGGCCTGGCGGGGAATTTTCTGCCGCGGCTGTCGGTGTCGTCGTCGTTTTTACGGCAGGCCCAGGGGGCGGACAAAAAAGCAACTGCCTTTTCCCGCGCCCTGGTCAGGGAAGCGCAGTGGGTTATCGGGATGGTCAGGCAACGGGAGCAGACTCTGCACAAAACCGCCCAAGCCATCGTGGAAGCCCAAATTCCTTTTTTTGAGAGGGGTCCACGGTTTTTGCGGCCCCTCAGGATGAAGGACGCCGCCCAGACGGTGGGGGTCCACGAAGCCACAATTTCCCGCATCTCCCGGGGCAAATATATCGGCTGCGAATGGGGTCTTTTTGAGGTGCGCTCCTTTTTTTCCGGCGAAGTGGCGGGGGATGCTGCCGGGGGGCGCTCCCGGGAAGGCGTGAAGGCGGAACTGAAGCAGATACTCGCCGAAAGCGCCGGGAAAAAGCCCTCCGACGAGGCGCTGGCAACGGAACTGGCCCGGCGGGGCATCATCATCGCCCGCCGCACGGTGGCCAAATACCGCCACGAACTGCTGTCGGACAAATAAAACTCTACCCATCAGTGTTTATATTCTTTCTATTCCTGGTTGGTATTTTTTGGTTCCAGGTGGGCGAAATTGCCGCAAAAAAAAGCCGGGTTTACCGCCTGGGTGTTCAGGCGCATCTCCCAGTGCAGGTGGGGCCCCGTGGCGATCCCCGTGGCACCGGAATAGCCCAGCAGACCGCTCTGCCGCACCGTCATCCCTTCCTCCACCGCCAGGGAGTCCAGGTGATAATAGAGGGAATACAGCCCCGGCAGATGCTCCACAATCACCGACCAGCCGGTCTGGTTCCGCATTTCCGCCAGTACCACCCGCCCCGCCGCACAGGAACGCACCGGTGTTCCCTTTGGCGCGCCGTAGTCCGTGCCCCAGTGGACGCTGGTGTTGGTTTTGCCGTCGGCATACTGGTAGACCCGCCGGGTGCCGAACCGGTCGGTGATCCGGGTAATGCCGGTGGGCAGCGCGAAGGGGCTTTGCTGGTACACCCCCCGGGGATTCGTAGCGGAGACCGCCCGGTTCAACCGGTCGCTTTGGGCGATGCGCGCCGGGCTGTTGTCGGTCATTCGGTCGGTATTGGCCTGATCCAGCTTCAGGGTGAAGCTCAGGAATTCTTTTGCCCGCACCGTCACCGGAAGGGTCAGATTTTTTTTATCCGCACCGGGCAGGAGGATGGTCACCGTGAGGGTCAGATCCCCCGCTTTCTGCCGGGTGGACACGGGAAGCCCCGCCAGAAAATCCGTGTAAGCCGCCCCCGGTGAGGTGCCCTTGCCGGAAGGCACGGGGTAAAAATCAACACCGGCATCGCTCCCCAGGGACAGCCGGGCTATGGTGCTCGCTGCGGAGAGGGAGAGCGTCCCCTGCCGCGTTACCGCCAGGCGCACGAAGACCGCATCGCCGCTATCCACCGTGTCGTTATACCGGAGGGCGCAGGCCCAATCGCCTTGGGTAAAGTCCATCTCCCCCGCGGCGGCACCGGCGGCCAGCACCAGGAGCGCTGCCGTGAAAGCACGGAGTTTGTCAAACCATTTCATGCCCCGCAGTATAGCATGAAGACAGTTTTTTGTCAGCGCCGCCCGTCCAGCGCTCCCTCCGTGGGACACAGGGGGCACGGCGAGGTGCCTCTTTTCGCCCACCTTTTTTGCGATTTCTCAAAAAATTCGTATTTTATTCATAAATTTCCCCCAAAACCGCTTGACACACTTTTTTTTCGTGGTATACTAATCAGTATGTTTGACCGCACCTTCACTTTGACCGCCGCCCTCCCGCGCCGAGATTGCGCCGCATCC
>JAITMZ010000118.1 GCA_031290725.1 Spirochaetaceae bacterium | reverse complement strand
CGGGATATTTTCGGTAATCCAAGCAAAAGGGCATGGTTGACAGTTCGCCCCGGGACAATAGGTTCATGAAGAGGGTCTCGATGATGTCGTCCAAGTGATGCCCCAGGGCGATGCGGTTGAAGCCCTTGTCCACGGCGTAACGCAGGAGTTCCGTGCGGCGCTGGGTGGAGCACCAGTAGCAATTCATCCGCCGACCCTCCTTCAGGCGGCCAATCACCGGCACAAAGATGTCGTGAAAGGCGATGCCCCAGTCGGTCAAGCGGGCAGCCAGGGTAGATTTTTTGCAGCAGGCGCAGAAGTCGCTGGAAATGTGCACCCCCTCCAGATAATAGTCCATTTTGAGGGCCGGGCGGAGGGATGCCAACGCCCAGGCCAGCACCGTAGAGTCCTTCCCCCCAGACACGGCCAGCAAAATGCGGTCTCCCTGGCGGATCAAGTCTTTTTCCAGCACCGCCTTTTGTACCAGCTTCAGTACCATGCGGGATGCTTCACCGGACATGCACAGGTCACTCCCGGACATTTCCGCCCGGTTTCGACCGTTTGCACACATAGTCGCCCACCTGTTTCACCGCCAGGTGGGATTCCACCAGGTATTCGTCAGCCATCTGGAACAGGTGCATCATATTTTCCCACACGTCCAGGGTGTATGATACGTTGGACCGCTTCAGAAGATCGCAAAACCGTTCCACATCCGCCAGGAGCAGTTCCGCCCCCCCCATCTGGATGTATACCGGCGGAAAATTCCGCAGGTTTGCCGGGTCTGCCCATACCGGCGATACCAAGGGATTGGTCAGGTTGGACATATAGGTATACAGGTCCGCGCTGGTACGGTAGGAAGCGGCATTGATAATCTCATCGGCCAGATTCTTTTTCGCGCTGTAAAACACCGACCGGGACGACATATCCACCCAGGGCGAAAAGAGAACAACCTGTTTGATGTGCATCCGAATTTGTTCCCGCAGGTTCAGCAGCAGCGCCAGGGCCAAGGACGCACCGGAACTGTCTCCCACGATGATCAATTCCGGCGGCAGGAGCATATCTTTTTTTGCCGCCGCCAGCTCGATGTTGAACAGTTCCCGAAAGGAGTCCTGCAAATCCTCCACCGCCGCAGGAAAGGCGAAAGCCGGCGCCAGGCGATAGTTGGGAATCACCAGCCGGGCGGCACACTCGTGGGCCAAAGACGCACAGAAGGTACGCCAGGCCTTGCTGGTGCCCCCCACAAAGGACCCGCCGTGGACATAAAATATCAGCCGGTTCTTGCTGTAGACTCTGGGGGTGAGCATCTCGCAGAAAACCGTGCCCACCCTCATCTCCACGGACTCCACCTGCTGGGGCACATTGGGGGAATAAAACGCCTGGTCCAGCTTTTTGCGGAACACCGCCGGACTTTGCCTGGAGGAATAGATAAGGTAGCGCAGCTTTTTTATCGCCTGTTTTCTGTCGTCCCGAAACGGATTCGGCATGATATGTTCCGTATCCATGAAAACAGTATAGCACAGGCGGGCGGAATGTGCAATAGGAGCAAACCCAACCCCAGCAATTCCAAAAAATCACCAACCCCGCCGCAAGCAGCGGGGTATGTCGTTCTCTCGAAGAATCGCTCTCAGGTTTCATACCCCTTTTTCGCCCCGAATCACTGTGGTCATGACGTACCCTCCTACCATTCCGCCACAGTGCCGTCAAAAGTGCGCCAGATAGGATTCTTCCAGTTGTGGCTCACCTTGGCCGCTTCCTTTAGTTTCTCCTCGTTCACTTCCACCCCCAGTCCCGGCCCTGTCATGATCTCCAGGAAACCGTTTTTGTAGCGGTAGATTTCCGGGTCTTTGATGTAATCCAGGAGGTCTCCGCCCTTGTTGTAGTGGATGCCCAGGCTCTGTTCCTGGATGAACACGTTTGGCGTACAGGTGTCAAGCTGTATGCACGCGCCCAGCGCCACAGGCCCCAGCGGACAATGCGGCGCCACCGCCACATCGTAGGCCTCGGCCATGGCGGCGATTTTTTTCACCTCGCTGATGCCCCCGGCGTGGGACAAATCCGGCTGGATGATGTCAACGTAGCCCGCCTCGAAGAGTGGTTTGAACTCCCAGCGGCTGAACATGCGCTCCCCTGTGGCTATTGGGGTGTTGCAGTGATTCGCAATCTCCCGCAGGGCCTCGTTGTTCTGGCTCAACACCGGCTCCTCGATGAACATGAGGTGGTACTGGTCGAGCTCGTGAGCGAGCACCTTGGCCATGGTCTTGTGTACGCGGCCGTGGAAGTCCACGGCGATGTCAAAATCGCTGCCACAAGCCTGCCGAATCGCCGCTACCCGGGCGGATACCGCTTCGATCTTGGAGAAATTGTCCACGTAGTGCAGCTCCTCGGTGCCGTTCATCTTGATGGCGGAGTACCCTTGAGCCTTCGCCTCCAGCGCCGCGTTGGCGATGTCGGCGGGGCGGTCGCCGCCTATCCAGCGGTAGACCTTCAGCTTGTCGCGGCACGCGCCGCCCAACAGGTCGTATATTGGCGCGTTGTAGAAGCGCCCCTTGATGTCCCAAAGCGCCTCGTCGATGCCGGCGATGGCGCTCATCACCTCCGGGCCCCCCCGGTAGAACCCCGTGCGGTACATCACCTGCCAGTGATCCTCGATGCGCATGGGGTCTTTACCGATGAGGTAGCCCCGAAATTCCTCCACGGCGGCGCGGACCGTGTCGGCCCGTCCCTCGATCACCGGTTCACCCCAGCCGGTGATTCCCTCGTCGGTCTCCACCTTGAGGAAGAGCCACCGGGGCTGCACCTTGTACAGGGTCATGTTCGTAATTTTCATACATACTCCTTTGCGTGTTATACGTCTGCTATACTTTCAATACTGCCGTTATCCACGATAGTGGCGCCGATTTGAATCTTGGCGGTTTTTTCCGGGGCACGCCCGGCCAGGCGGGCAAAAAGAAACCAGGCGGTATAGTCGATGATGGCGTTGATGTTCACATCCACGGTGGTCAGGGGACTAAAAATACCCCGGTAATTCTCGGTGTTGTCGAAACCCGCCAGGCTTATGTTTCCGGGAACCGCCAAACCGTTTTTTTCAAGACAACTGCGGCACCCATAGGCCATGTCGTCGTTAAAGACAAAAAGCGCCGTGGGCCGGATGGACTTTTTAAGGGTTAATATCTGTTCCGCCGCCTGGATACCGGAATCGAAGGTCCAGTCCCCGGCGAAAACCTGTATTTCATTCCAAAAAATGCCCGCTTCCCTCAGGTAGGTCTGGAATCCGGAAAGACGTTCGGCGGAGGTTTGATACCCCGCTTTTCCGGTGACGCAGGCGAACTGCCGGTGCCCAAAATCCGCCATGAGCCGGGCCATCCGGTAGGCGCTGTCAAAGTTGTCGCTCACCACCGAGGTAACCAGCTCCGTATAGTGGTTCACCGATACGCAGGGAATTTTCAGGTCAAGCCCTTCCTGGTAACAAGAGGCGGGCACGTGGCTGTCGAAGATGACGGCCGCCGCATTCAAATTTTCCATGACATTGCCCAGGCTTTGCCCGTCGCCGATGGATTTAATCACCAAATTGTATCCTGAATCGGAAAATCTCTTTTCAAATCCTCGAATGAGCGCCAGATGGAAGGACTCACTCTGTCCCTTGGGCAGGTAACTGGCGGAGGTAACAAAGATGATATTCCGGCTGCCGCTGTCCGGGGAGAGCGCGGAGGGCGGGGTGCGCAGGGAGAGCACTTGGGAGCCCCGGCCCCGCACCTTGCGGATAAGCCCAAGGGTGACCAACAGGTAGAGCGCCCGCCGGACGGTGTTCCGCTCCACGTCAAAGCGCCTACTCAAGAGAATCTCGCCGGGCAGCAGATCTCCCGCCACATGGTTCTGCTGAATTTCCGCGGCCAAAATGTCGGCGATCTGGCGGTATACCGGCTGTCTATCCTGCCTGTTTATAGTAGTCCCGCTCATTTTGCCCCACCGCCTGTTTGAAACACATCATCCCCCTGGACCACCCCTTTCTTGAGCAGGATGTTCCCCCCCTTGGTGGCGTCGGCGG
>JAITMZ010000032.1 GCA_031290725.1 Spirochaetaceae bacterium | reverse complement strand
TGCTGGACCAGAAGGAAGTGCAGATGGCGGTGAAGCTGGTGCCTTGGGATACCAAGGAAGTGTACGACCGGCTGGGGCTGGACGAAAAATTCTATGTGGAACTGGAAAAAAACCTTGGGGTGCGGATTCCCTATCTGGAAATCCCCGTGAAGCAGGGTAGAAACATCGCGCTGATCATCGAAACTGCGGCCAAGAATTTCCGGCTCCAGTCCCGGGGCTATTATTCCGCCCTGGAGTTTAACAAAAGTGTGCTGAAATGGTTGGAAACCACGGCGGCGGAGAAAGAATATTTCACCGGCGACGATTCATATTGAGGGATATGAGGGATATATGGTAGAAAAAACGATAATCGTGCAGAACCGCGCGGGAATTCACGCCCGGCCCGCCGCGTTGATCGCTCAAACGGCGAACAAATTTGATTCGGACATTCGAATTATCAATGCCGCCCTGAAGCTGGCGGTGAACGCCAAGTCCATCATGGGGGTGATTACCCTGGCGGCGGGGTACAACATCACCCTCACGGTGACGGCGGAGGGTGCGGATGAATCCCAGGCCGTGGAGGCGATTATCCACCTGTTTGAAATAAAATTTGACGAGGATTGACACCCATGAGAGACTTGACGCCCCGTCAACAAGAAGTTTTTCGCTTTATCCGGGAGTACAGCAGCCAAAATGCCTGTCCGCCCACGCTGCGGGAGATTGCGGCCTTTTTTGACATATCCCTCCGGGCGGTGCAGGAACATTTGGCGGCACTGGAGCGGAAAGGGGTGATTTTACACGGGGGGAAACGTTCCCGGGGGATCAAAATTCTGAAAAACGCTGCGGAGGAATCCGAGGTATCGGAACAGGGTGAGCGTGCCATTCCCATCCTGGGAACCGTGGCGGCGGGGAAGCCCATCATGAGTGAGGAAAATTACTGCGGCGAGGTGCGGATGGCGGCTTCACGGCTGAAAAACGGCCGAACCTACTTCGCCCTGCGGGTGCGGGGGGAAAGCATGATCGGTGCGGGAATTCTGGACGGCGACATCGCAGTGATTGAGCAGCGCAATGTGGCTGAAAACGGGCAAATCGTGGTGGCCATACTGGACGAGGCCATCACACTGAAGCGGTTCTACCGTGAACCGGGCAGGATTCGCCTGAAAAGCGAAAATCCGACGATTGGCGACCGGTGGACCACCGGAGACATCGGCATCGCCGGTATTTTGATCCAGGTGATTCGCGAATACTAATAGGCGCCTCTAAAACTTTAGTTTTGAGGTGTTCCGGTTTAAATCGCATTTGTGGTATGAGAATACGAAGCACGTCGAAAAAGCTCACCGGGTTTTGCGGCGGGCGGGGAGACACGGAATGAGCGCGGCTATATACCTTTTTACCGGCCCGGAAATCGGCGGGCAAAACGATGAAATAGACCGGCTCCGCATCCAGGCGCGGCAAGGTGCGGCAAAGGCGGGGTCGGCCCTGGACGAATACCTGTTCTACGCCGGGGATGCCCACATTCCCGACGTGGTGTCCCTTTTGGAAAATGAGTCCCTCTTCGCCTCCGCCCGATTCATCGTGCTTCGTGGGGCTGAATCGGTAAAAGACCGGGCCGACGTCGCGCTGATTGCCGGGTGGGCCGGCTCGGAGCAGTCCGTCTCCACGCTGATCCTGGTTTCCAGCGAATTCCGGGTGGACAAAAAGCTGGAGGACTGCGTGCCTAATCCGAACCAGCGTATTTTTTGGGAGCTTTTTGACAATCAGAAGGAACAGTGGATTCGGGATTTCTTCCGCCGCTCCGGCTACAGTATCACCCCCGATGCCGTCGAGGCCATACTGGGGATGGTGGAAAACAACACCCAGGCTTTCCGCACCGAGTGCGCCCGGTTTTTTCCTTGCTTTGAGAAGGGGCGTACCATCACGGAAGAGGACGTGGAGCAGATTCTGGAGCACAACCGGGAAGAATCGCCCTTCACCCTCTTTGAAGCCCTGGCGGACCCGGGCAAGGCCCCCGCAGCACGGTTGGAACAGGCCGCCCTGATCCTGCGGAACCTTCGGGCGGGCAAGGAAAACAGCGCCGTCCCCCTGATCGCCGGCCTGGCCTATTGTTTCCGCAAGGTGCTGGACTGGCACCGGCTGACGGCCGAAAAGCCCGCTCCCGGTGATCTGGACCTAAAGGCCGCCGGTTTTGCCAAAAAGCGCGACCAGGTACAGTACCGCACCGCCGCCAGGGTCTGGTCTCCTGTCCGGGCAGCCGCGATTCTTGCCCTCCTGTCCCAAACCGATGCGAACATCCGGGGAGGCCTTTCCGGCCTTGACAATGTGCTGCTGGATGTATTATTGTATAAATGTGTGTAAAAGCCATGGAAAAATTCAATCGAATTTTCCAGATGCCCTTGACATATATGGGACGTATGATGTATAATCACTAATGGAAAAAATATACTTTGGAGGCATATTTTGGAAAATAAGGTGACTGAATTGCTGAAGGCTGGAAAAAAGGTCCATTCGGCAACGGAATTGGCAGCCCTGGCGGCGAGGTTCAGGCTGCAAATTTTTGACGTGCTCCACGCGCGCCAGACCGGACACTGGGGGGGCGCTTCGTCGGCGATGGAACTGATCACGGCTCTGTATTTTAACCGGCTGAACATCGACCCCCAAAACCCCGGCTGGGAAGACCGGGACCGTTTCATCCTGTCCAAGGGCCACGCGTCGCTGAATTTGTATACGGTGCTGGCGTATCGCGGCTTTTTTGACCCAAAGGAATTGCCTAAATTCCGCACCTACGGGTCTATTTTGCAGGGCCATCCCAGCATGAAGGCGGTGCCCGGGGTGGATATGTCTACCGGCGCTTTGGGACACGGAGTGTCCATCGCTGCGGGGATGGCGCTGGGGGCCAAGCTTTCCGGAAAATCTTACCGGACCTATGTGATGACCGGCGAGGGCTGCCTGGACGAGGGGAGCACCTGGGAGGCGATCCTCTTCGGTGCCAAGTATAAACCCAAAGGGCTGGTTTTGCTGGTGGACTATAACAAGGTGCAATTGGACGGTCGTTCCCAGGACATTCTGCCCCTGGAACCGCTGGCGGACAAGTTCCGGGCCTTCGGTTGGCACACGGCGTCCAAATCCTACGACGGCCACGATACTCAGGCAATACTGGAATCTTTTCGGTGGCTTGATGCCGACGACACCTGGCCCAAGGCGGTGATTTACGATACGATAAAAAGCAAGGGCGTGTCGTTCATGGCGGACAGCAATGCCTGGCACGGTGCCCCGATTGACGACGCAAGCTACGAAAAAGGCCGACCGGAACTGGCGGCAGACCTGGAAAAAAAGGAGGCGGCACTATGAGCGGCAATTCAACCGATACCATGAGGGACTCTTTCGGCAAAAAACTGGCCGAACTGGGGGGGGTGAACAAAAAAATCGTCGTCCTAGATGCG
>JAITMZ010000169.1 GCA_031290725.1 Spirochaetaceae bacterium | reverse complement strand
TCCTTCCAGTCCCTTGAGGGGCCCATTGGTGACCACGATACGGTCGTTGTCGTCAAAAAAAACCTGGGATCTCCCTACAACCTCACCGAAGGACACAAAATGCCGAATTAGCGCCAAATCCCGGTCACACAGGGGGGTGATGTGGTGATTGTCCCGCAGGAAACGGAAAAAATCTGGCATGAACCGGGCAATATTGTAAAGCTCCGGGTCGATTTTTTCCGCTTCCACGAAGATGTAGCCGGGGAACAGGGGCCTGAGCTGCCGGGCGAGTTTTCCCCTGCGCCGGATGATAAGCTCCCGCTGGGGGAAGAAGAACCGCTGCTGTTTTTCCCGAAAGAGAAGCCACTGCCTGACCTGTTTTAAGAAAATTTCTTCCCGACCGGTCTTTATCTGGAGCACAAAGTAGCCCATGGATTAAAACAAATCGTCCATGCCGTAGAGCCGGCCCCGTACCAGACGGCCTTCGAAAAGTGCCGCAGCCAAGAGAGCCAGAGCGTGCACCGCCCCCAGGGCAAATCCTTCCCGGTTTCGGGCTGTGTGAGTAAGCTCGATGGTGTCCGCCGGGGAGTCGAAGAATACCGAGTGGGTGCCCGGCACATGCCCTACCCGGGTACTGGCGATCTGTAATGCCTCCGGTTCGGGTTTTTCGGGGAAATTGCCCGAAACTACCCGTTTTTTGGCGCCCCCCGCAGCGATAATCCGCTCGGCAATAGCCGCCGCAGTGCCGGAGGGACTGTCCGCCTTCTGGTTGTGGTGGTTTTCCCACACCGCTGCGTCGTATTCGCTGAACCGACCGATGAGGCGGGCCGCTTCCTCCACGATGCGGTAGAACAGGTTTACTCCCAAGGAAAAATTGGCGGACCGCACCAACGTGCCGCCACACCGTGCCGCCAGGGATGCGATTTCTCCTTCCCGCTCCTTCCAGCCCGTAGTTCCCACCACCATCGGGATTCCCAGCGGCAGCAAGGCGCGAATGTTCTCCACCACCGCGCTGGGATGGCTGAATTCAATGATACCATCGGCGGCGGCAAAAATACCCTGCCGGATTGCCTCATCCGCACCGGGGACCCGCGCGTCCGCCGCCACAGGATCAATCGTACAGACGATGGTGTGGCCCATCTGTACGGCGGTCTTTTCGATCAAATGCCCCATCTTTCCGTAACCGGCGATCACTATGTGCATACACTCCCCTTAATCAGCAACCCCGCTGCAAGCAGGGTATCAAAAAGCGCTTCGTGGAGGGTGCGCACCGCCGTGTCCGCCTCCGAATCGTCGCAGATCATGCTCACATTCACCTTGGATGCGCCCTGGCTGATCATCTGCACGTTGATGTTTTGTTTTTTGAGCGCAGCGAAAGCCGCGGCCAGGATGGAGCCGGAATGGGCGGCGTCGCAGATGATGGTGACGATGGCTTTATCACTGTGGCACTCCACGGCAGCCACCTTTCGCAGGTCCTCCAGCAGACCTGTCAGGTCCTCGGGGGTATTCACCGTCAAGGACACCGACACCTCGCTGGTGGCCACCATGTCGATGCTGATATTCCATTTGAGGAACTGGTTAAAGATGTGGGCAAGAAACCCCGACGCCCCCAGCATCCGGGTGGACACGATGTCGATGAGTTTGACGTGTTTCACCGAGGTGATGGCCCGTACCGGCGGCACTGGCCCGGAATGTTTTTCCCGGATCACCGAACCCGCAGCCTGGGGATTGGAGGAGTTTTTTACCCGCACCAGGGTACCCGTCTTCCTACAGGGATTCATGGACCGGGGGTGGAGCACCTGGGCGCCGAAGTAGGCCAACTCCGCGGCCTCGTCGTAAGTTACCTCCGGCACCAGGCGGGCATTGGGGACGATGCGGGGATCAGCGGTGAGGATGCCGTCCACGTCTTTCCAGGTCTGCACTTCATCGGCCTTCAGGGCGGCCCCCAGCATGGTGGCGGTGAGGTCGCTCCCGCCACGCCCCAGAGTAGTGATGCGCCCCGTGTCGTCCTTGGCGATGAATCCCGTCACCATGGGGATAGCATTGTCTCTGCCGGAGGTATAGGGTTCAAAGGCCTTAGGAATGTCCTGCCATACCGAATCCAACAGCTCCGCTTTGGTGAAGTCCGAGTCCGACCGGAAGCCCCCGTCCCAGGCATCCACGGCGCGCGCGGGAAGGACATGGGTATTCAGATAGGCCGCCATGATCCGCACCGATAACCGTTCTCCAAAGGACACCAGATAATCCCGGCTCCGTTTGGAGAGTTCCCGGAGAAGCGACATACCGGTGAGCAGGGTTTCCATCTCGGTCATAAGGGAGTCCAGGCCAGGCACGTCGATACCTAGGGCGGCTATGGCGCCCCGGTGCAGTTTTCGGACTGCCCCCAAGTCAACGGTGCCGGTCAAGGCTTTTTCCGCCGCCTCCAGGAGGTAATCCGTGGTATCCCCCATGGCAGACAGCACCACCACCGGCTTTTGAGCAGCGTACATTTTGATGATCCGGGCCGCTTCCCGGATGCGGTCCGGGCCGGCCATGGAGGAACCACCGAATTTCATCACAATCATGGCAGGATTATAGCACAGATGCGGGGGGCATGTCAAGGGCGCCTGGGATTCCGCCAGGGCACCGGCATTTACTTTTTTCACCATGAAATACCCGCAAGATTACAAGAATTTAGAAAAAATCTAACCGCAAAGTCAAAAAAGTCGAGAAAGGAGGAAAGGCAAGGAGATTTTAGACGCAGA
>JAITMZ010000155.1 GCA_031290725.1 Spirochaetaceae bacterium | reverse complement strand
CCATCCAATACGGCACCACCAAAGAAGTTCTAAAAGACCTGCAGCTCAACAGCATCGACGACCTCCCTGCGCCGGACGAAAAAATGATCGAGCGCTTTGAATTGGCCCGGTAGGACGCCATGGAAGACGGCAATACCGGCGAATGCAGCGGCGGGCGCGGTACTTCTTATTCCGAAGAGCGCGGAACCCCTGATTCCAGAGAACGCTTACAAAAATATCTGGCGCGGTGCGGAGTGGCTTCACGGCGGGCATGCGAACAAGTTATCCTGGCAGGCCGGGTTTCGGTGAACGGTGTGGTGGTGGCCGGGATGGGCGCAAAGGTTGAGACCGGAGATACGGTCAGTCTGGACGGGGAGCCGGTGACGCCGGAACAGAAACTCCGCTACGTGGTGCTGAACAAACCCGCGGGCTACGTGAGTTCTCTGGCCGACGAAAAAGGCCGCCCTACCGCCGCCGGCATCATCGCCAACCGCTATCCTGAGCGCCTCTACAATGTAGGCCGCCTGGACATGTACTCCTCCGGCCTGCTCATCTTCACCAATGACGGAGATTTCGCCCGCAGGGTATCCCATCCATCGTCACAAATCGAAAAAGAATACCTGGCGGAAACTACGGCGCCCTTTCCCGTCGAATTGCCGGTACAATTCACCCGGGGCATCCGCATCGACGGTACTTTTTACCGCGCCTCCCAGGCCAAGGTACTGGGCGGCAGAGCCCTTCGGATCGTCTTGATGGAAGGAAAAAATCGGGAAATCCGGCGGGTTTTCGCCCATTTTGACGTGCCGGTCAAACGGCTTGTACGGGTGCGGATCGGTGATATTCTTCTGAAGGATCTGCCGGAGGGAGAATGCCGGGATTTGAGCCCGGAGGAAATCACAGGGCTGATCGCCTCTAAAAACTACAGTTTTTAAGGGGAATTCGATTTGAAAATCATAATTGCGAATGCAATTATCAAGGCCGAAAAACCTATCAGAGTTTTTCGACGTGCCCGGGGCTAATAATGCACCAGATACCCGAAATGCAGCCTGATTGAACTCACTATATCGGTTTGCGGGGGATTTGCTATTTTCGTCTTGTTTAAAGGATCAATGGAAAGCATCATGCTAATCACGCCGTTTTGCAGATTTATCCCCAGGAAAGGTGAAATTTGCGCGTGCATGTGGTCCGCCATGGTATAATCCGCCGCAGGGCTCACTACAGCGCCTATTCCGTTGTCCAAACCGCCCACTACGGCGAGCCCCAGTTTGCTCTTCAGGTTCCCGATAAAAAAATTTTGATTATACAGCGACAAACCGATGCCCGCTGCGCCCAAAAGTGGTCCGTTTTCGGACCGTTGATTAGCGAAGGAAACAAAGAGCAGATTATCGTAGTCGATTTCATCCCGGGGAAGGGCGAAGAAAGTCAGGTCAAAATTAAGATTGCTTATCACAAAGCGGGGTTCCAAAACAACGTAGATATTATTCATGTCGAACGTCCCCGCCGTGGGGAAGTTTTTCACACCGGCCTGCAAAAACAACGACTGCCCGTAGGGGCTGCCCACAATAAAAGTGGCTCCGCCCTGAATCCCGATGGACGCAGGATTGGAACGGGTGAACATCCCCAGGGCAATATCAAAACTGGTCATGGTGGACACACCGGCTAAACGGACATATGCGTTCATAGCGGATGCATTGGTTGCGCTGGGCATGGAAAATCCCAGGGCTGCCGCCAGGGGAGCCCTAAATTTTACATGGTATGCGGCCCCCAAACCAGGCGCACTGTACAGGGGAATTCCATTGGGGTACACACGATTCTGAAGTAATTTTGACGAAATCGCATCGGTACCAAAATACTTTTTCAAAAACACATCGGTTCCGATGGCCTCAAATTGTCCCACAAATACGGAAAAAAAATGAAATTGGGACCACATGGGATAATGAAAGGTAAAAGAAAGTTCATCATTCCTGAAAGCAGCGTCGGTAGTATCAAAATTACCAGAGACATTCCGACCATTGGCGGAAAAGGCTGTCCTGATGAACAAAAAATCCACCAAATCAACCTGGCCGTCGAAGAAAACCGACACTTTAGAGGGGAATTCTAATTCTCCCGGCGGATTCGCCATCGAATGATCTTCCGGTTGCAGTGCGTAATTGAATTCAGAAAATCCGGTGATGGTGGATAACGCAAAAACACCTGTTCCGCACCAAAGCAAAAGAACAACAAAACTGAGAAAAAAAACTTTCTTTCCGCCCGCGTTATCCACTTATTCTCACCGAGGTTTACACTTTTTTTGTCACGATGCCGCTCCGAAGACAACGGGTACACATTTTCAGTGTAAGAGTTGTACCGTCAAGCTCCGTCTTTACGCGTACGATGTTCGGCTTCCATGTGCGGCGGGTATGGTTGTAAGATTTACTTACATTATTCCCGCTCATCGAACCCTTTCCGCAAATATCACATCTTCTGGACATTTTTATCACCTGCCTAGTAGTTTGGCCGTAATACGGCATTTTATTCATTTAAACAAGTATATCACAAAAAAAAAAATTTGTCAACACCAATGCCTTTTTTGCCGACCTTTATGGCGTGAATCGCATAAAAATTCCACCGGTACTGGTCAAAATGAATCGAATTTTTTCGCAAGCGGGCTTCCGCGCCTACCTGGTGGGCGGTGCGGTGCGGGATATGCTGCGGGGACAACCGGTTTCCGATTTTGACCTGGCCACGGACGCCCTGCCCGAACAGGTACGCGGAATTTTTCACCGGACCATCCCCACGGGAATCGCCCACGGCACGGTGACGGTGCTGTTTGGGGGACAGCACATCGAGGTGACCACCTTCCGCACCGAATCGGACTACACCGACGGGCGGCATCCGGCACAAGTGAGTTACACCGCGTCCCTGGAGGAGGATCTTTCCCGGCGGGACTTCACCATAAACGCCATGGCCGCATCCCT
>JAITMZ010000146.1 GCA_031290725.1 Spirochaetaceae bacterium | reverse complement strand
ATTATGCAGGGGCGAGGACGTTCAGGGCCACGCCCGCCCCCGCCGGCCTGCCCAAACCACCGTTCAGCGCTTACAGTAGGCGCGGAATCCCAGGCGCACTACTTGACGCGTCCCCACCATATATGGTATACTATCCTCACATTAAAGGAGGCTAGAATGTGCCATTGGAACGAATTTCACATTTCCCGCACCATCCGGGAGCAAACCACCTTAGCGGACGTCCTGTTTGCGTCATCGGGGAACGTCATTTTAGCGAATTTCCGTGCGGTCCGCGCGCTGGCGGCCAGGCTGAACAAGCTGGTTGACGCCGAACACCACCCCGATCGTGCCGTCCACGCCGGACAGCTCAACGCCATAGGCTTGATTGACGAGATATTCCACTACTGCGCGGGCCTGTATCGCCGCCGGAAGATGGCCGATGCCTTTTCGATAGCCCTTGCCCGCCTTGACGACGGGCTGGGAAAAGACGCCGTGGATACCCTGCTGGCCCAATTTACCGCCCAATTCCCCCCGGTGGCCGTGTTTAAGGGCGTCATCCCCGCCGTCGAATATCTTTCCGCAGTTGAAATCGACGGCGCCACCGGCACGGCACGGTCGAACCGGGAAACCGCTCTGGAAGAGCTGATCCTCCTCCGGCTGGCCAACGAAAATCCCGCTTTTGCGCCCTTCGGCTTCCTCTTTGGCGACGAATCCCTTTTGGCTAACCCCGCCTACGAAAGGGCATGGGAGATGATCAAGGCTGAATTTGTCAAACTGCCGGTGTTCGGGCCAATGGGAAACAACCTCATCGCCATGTTCAAGGAGCCTGTTGTGGCTAGTCCGAACAGCCTTGGCGGCCAGTTGGACTACATTCGCACCCACTGGGGGGATTTGCTGGGAGACTTCCTTAAACGCCTTCTGTCAGGCCTGGACTTTATCGCCGAGGAGGAAAAACCCGGATGGCAGCACGGTTTCGGCTTCGATCTGCCCCCCATGGAAGCCTACGACTACAGCTCCCTGATGAACGAATACGAGCGGTTCAGCAAAGACCTGGACTGGATGCCCAAGGTGGTTTTGCTGGCCAAGACCGTCCTGGTGTGGCTCACCCAGCTATCCCGAAACTACGGGTCCCCCATCAACACCCTGGACCACATTCCCGACGAGGAACTGGACGCCATCGCCCGCCGGGGATTCACGGCGCTGTGGCTCATCGGCATCTGGGAACGCTCATCCGCGTCCGGCCGCATCAAACACCTCACGGGCAATCCCGAGGCGGCGGCCAGCGCCTACAGCCTGTGGGACTACGAAATCGCCGGGAGCCTGGGCGGTTGGCCTGCCCTGGAAAATCTCCGGGCGCGGCTTTGGGCGCGGGGTGTACGTCTGGCCGCGGACATGGTGCCCAACCACACGGGCCTGGATTCCCGCTGGATGACCGAGCGTCCCGATCTGTTCATGCAGGTGGGTGAGTGCTCCTTCCCCGGCTATTCTTTCTCCGGCGAGAACCTCTCCCATGACAGCCGTTTCAGCGTGTTCCTGGAGGACCGCTATTATTCAAAAACCGACTGCGCCGTGGTCTTTAAGCGGGTGGACAATGCCACGGGCAGTGTCGCCTACGTCTACCACGGGAACGACGGCACCGGTATGCCTTGGAACGATACGGCCCAGATCGACTTTCTGAACCCCGACGCCCGGGAAGAGGTCATCCAGAAAATTCTCCACGTGGCGCGAAACTTTCCGATCATCCGTTTCGACGCCGCCATGGTGCTGGCCAAAAAGCATATCCGGCGTCTCTGGTATCCCGAACCGGGGCATGGCGGGGACATTCCCAGCCGGGCCGAGTACGCCGTCAACACCGCCGAATTCGAGGCGCGGATCCCCGAAGAATTCTGGCGGGAAGTGGTTGACCGTGCCGCCGCCGAAGCCCCGGACACGCTGCTCCTGGCCGAAGCCTTTTGGATGATGGAAGGCTATTTCGTGCGCACCCTGGGGATGCACCGGGTCTATAACAGTGCCTTCATGAATATGCTCAAAAAAGAAGAAAACCAGAAATACCGGGACACCATTCGTAACACCATAGAGTTTGACCCCCAGGTCTTAAAGCGCTTCGTCAACTTCATGAACAATCCCGACGAGGATCCTGCCATCGTCCAGTTCGGAAACGGCGACAAGTACTTCGGGGTCTGCACCCTCATGGTCACCATGCCGGGGCTCCCCATGTTCGGTCACGGCCAAATCGAGGGGTTCACCGAAAAATACGGCATGGAATATACCCGTGATTATATGAACGAGACCGTCGACGGCAATCTTATCGCCCGGCACGAGCGAGAAATCTTCCCGTTAATGAAAAAGCGTTACCTCTTCGCCGAAGCGGACGACTTTGCCCTCTACGACGTGGTGAACGACGGTACCGTGAACGAGAGCGTTTTCGCCTATTCCAACCGCGCCGGTGACGAAGCGGCGATTGTCTTCTATAATAATGCCTACCAAAGCGCATCGGGCTGGATAAACTGGTCCCTCCAAAGCCTTCTGCGGGACGAAGCCGGCGGCAAACGTCTGACCGGCCGTTCGGTGCTGCAGGCGCTCCGGCTTACCGGCGAGGACGGTGAGTTTTGCGTATTCCGCGAACAGCGTACCGGTCTGTGGTATATCCGTAGCGGCGCTGACATTCGCGACCATGGCCTGTTCGTTTCCCTGCGCGGCTATGAATCCCAGGTGCTCCTGGATTTTTCCCGCGTCCTGGACGATGGTACCGGTCGGTTCGCCCTGCTGTGCCGCGAGTTGGCCGGCCATGGGGTAGCAGACTTCGAGGAAGCCCTGTGGGATCTGTTCCTGAGGGACCTCTACGCCGACTTCTCCCAGGCTGCGTCTCCGTCCTTCTTCACCGCCATGGCCGACCTCTGCGCCCCGGTGCCAAAACCCCGCCGCCGGGGCCGGGCACCCGCCGTGAAAAACGCACCCCAGAAAGTGTATCGGAAAAGACGTTCCTTGAACGCCCTGAGCCGCCGGGTCAAATCCCCGGTAATTCGCTTCTTCCTCACCCTGGACGCCCATCTTACCGGTCCCTACGGTGCCCAACCGGTGCTTCAGTCCCGGCCCGCACGGGGAAAAAAGCGGCGCGGTAACACCTGGACCACTCTGGCTTGGGCACGTCTGGCCGCACGGCTGGAGCGGATAGTCTCACTCGTAACCCTGCCGTCACGGCGGACAGAACAGACGCCCCCCGGCTCCCCGGCGAAACGCGGGGTAGGGCGTCCGGCGGGGATATCCTTGGAAGAACTTTTTGTCCGGCGCATACAGCGGGTGCTTCCGGATGTGCGGCAGACTGCGGCCATGCTTTCCGGCGCGGCCCTGCTCTACAGCTTCGTTGAGGTGGCGGGGAATGGTGCGCCGCCGGAAAACGTGGCCGCTCTGCTCCGGCACTGGCGCTTTGACCGGAAACTCGCCGCCGCCCTTCATACCGCCGGGTTTGGCGGCTATTTTGAGGACGCGGCCCAGGTTCAGGCGTTGTGCGAGCTGCTTCCGGTGATAGCCGCGCCCAGGGCAGACCCCGGGGCGGCTGTCCGGGCGCTGGCCGACTCTCCCTGGGCACCGAACACCCTGGGAACAAACCTCTTCGGCGGCGTCCGCTGGTTCAACAAGGAGCGCACCGAAACCACCCTTGCGTTGACGGCGGCGGTACTGGGATCCCTGTCGGTCAAAACCCCGGTGGCTGAGGCCGCCAGGATATACCGGGTATTGACGGCGGCGAAACAAAAAGCTGAGTATAAACTGGACGATTTTGTGGATGCTTTCCCGGAAAAAGCGGAAACAACCGCGGTGTCGGAAAAGCCGGTCACCGTGCCCCGCACACCGAAACGCCGCGGCAGGCCCAGAAAGGCGGAGCCTCCTGAAACAGCACGGAAAAAACGAGGCTGGCCCAAGGGTAAACCCCGGAAACCGCAAATCACCGGGACGCCCGAAAAAACGACAAAGGAGTAACCCGTGGGTATGCCGTCTTTTTTTGCGTACCTCAAGAACCGTCCCCTGGCTCGCTTATCCCTATGGGCACTGGTGTTCCTCTACCTGGTGATGCTTTTCGCCGAGTTTATCGCCCCGTACCCGCCGGGCGAGTCTTTCTCTGCGCTCACCTACAGTCCGCCTAATGTGCGCCTCCGCCCCGGTCACGGGAGTCTCCTCAATGCCCAAGAAATGCGGGTCATCGATCTGGCGGCATGGAAGTATGCCCGGGTGAGCGGCTCCTTCTCCCCGGTAAAACTGTTCGCCCCGGGTAAGCCATACAAAGTGTGGGGTCTGATTCCCCTGCGACGCCGCCTCTTTGGCACCGTCGCAGTTCCGGGTGGAAGCGAAATACCCGCGCTCCTTTTGGGTGCGGACAACCTGGGGCGGGATCTGTTTTCCCGCATTGTACACGGGAGCCGCATCTCCCTCACCATTGGCTTTGCGGCTACGGCCATCTCCCTGTTCCTGGCGATCCTTTTGGGCGGCTTTGCGGGCTACTTCGGCGGCAAGACCGACTGGATCATCATGCGCTCCAGCGAGTTTTTTATGCTCATCCCCGGATTGTATCTCATCCTGTTTCTCCGCTCGCTCCTCTCGTCCCGCATGGACACGGGTCAATCCTACATGGTCATCACGTTAATCCTATCTCTGGTAGGCTGGCCCGGCACGGCGCGTACCATCCGGGGCATGGTACATTCCATCAAGCGGGAAGATTTTATCCTCAATGCGGAACTGGAGGGCATCCCTGCGGTGGTGATCATCTTTGGCCACATCATCCCCCAGATGGCGAGCCTGTTGATTGTGAGCATCGCCCTGAGCATCCCGGCCTTCATCATGAGTGAAACAACCCTATCCTACCTGGGGCTGGGGATCACCGACCCTGCGGTGAGCTGGGGTTCCCTTATAAAGCGGGAAATATCTACATTGAACAATCTCCGCTCTTTTCCCTGGCTCCTGGACCCCGTGTGGCTTCTCCTCCTGGTCACCTTGACCTTCAATTTCCTGGCCGACGCCATGCGCGATTTTTTCGATCCCTATGCGGCAGCACGAAATCCCGTGCTGAGGACACGCTGATTAACTAACATTGGTAAAGAAATTTCACCGCAAAGTCAAATAAGTCAAAAAAATAAAGTCTTGGAAAATCAACAACCCCGCCCCAAGGGGCGGGGTATGAAACCCTCGCCACGAATCAGTGTTTGCTTAAGTTCCTGGAAATTGCGTGTCCCCGTCTCCGCAGAATGCGCGGCCTGCCAAAAATGCGGATTGCGCCTGGGGTGCGTCCCCTGCCGACGTTTTTTCCCCTTCCGGCAGCGCCCCCGGAAGACCCCCGGCCATCTGCCGTACCGCCGCCATCACCGCCTTCATTCCCCGACCGGTGAGTACCGACCCCGCGAACACCGGCACCTCCGGGTGCGCCGCGGTGATTGCCCGGCGGATCTGCTCCGCCCGCTCCGGGGCGCCTTCCAGGTCGGTTTTGTTGCACAGTACCAGGTGCGGCTTGGCGGCCAGGTCACCGGAAAAAGACGCCAGCTCCCGACGAAGCGCGTCATAGGCCCCTTGGGCAGTTTCTTCGGCAGCGTCGATAATAAAAAGCAAGGCCATGGTGCGGGAAATGTGCCGCAAGAAGCGGAACCCCAGTCCGATCCCTTCGGACGCCCCCTCAATTATCCCCGGAATATCCGCGATGACAATATCCCGGCTTTGGTCATCCTGTCGGCGGTCTGCGGCCAGCACCCCCAGGTTGGGAATTTTGGTAGTGAACGGGTAGGGTGCGATCTTTGGTCGGGCGTTGGTCCAGTCATTCAGGAGCGACGACTTTCCCGCATTGGGGAAACCCACCAGCCCCAGGTCAGCCACAATGTTTAACTCGATTTTCAGCCGCCTGGTTTCACCGGGCTGTCCCGGTTTGGCGTTCCGTGGGGCCTGGTTTACTGATGACTTGAAGTGGGTGTTGCCCTTGCCGCCCTTGCCGCCGGTGAGAAACACCGCCTGGACGCCCTCCGTATCGGTGGACCACTCGAAGCAGCGCTCCCCGGTAACCGCATCGCTCACGATGGTCCCCGGCGGCACATTGACGATCACGTCTTCACCGTCTTTGCCGTGCCGGTTTGATCCCTCGCCGTCTCCGCCGTTTCTCGCCCGGAACACCGGCTTGTGCCGCAGGTGGGACAGGGTACGCAGGTTCCGCTTCACGCAGAAAATTACGTCGCCCCCGCGGCCACCGTCGCCTCCCGCCGGCCCGCCGTTGGGTACATACTTTTCCCGGCGGAAGGCCACACAGCCGTTTCCGCCCTTACCTGAGGATACTTCAATGATTGTTTCGTCTGTAAACCGGATCACGCCTGCACAACCGACGCCAATTTTCGGCCCCGGCGCGTATGGTATTCCACATTTCCCGGCGCGGTGGCAAAGAGCGTATCGTCCCTGCCCTTGCCTACGTTGGTTCCGGGATGGATTTTGGTCCCCCGCTGGCGCACCAATATTGAACCGGCGCTCACCAGCTCGCCGCCAAATGCCTTAACCCCCAAGTATTTAGGGTTGGAATCGCGGCCGTTTTTCGCGCCGCTGCCGCCTTTTTTTCGTCCCATCTTTATTCTACCTCAATTTCAACAGTAGTCTCATTAAGCGATATGTTAAGCGGATATTCAGCCTGGAGCGCCTGAAATCCCGCATGCAACAAATTCCACACGAATCGAAGCTGTGCCTCGCGGTCCCGTTGATTTTCCGCGCCCCCCCGCAGGCAGACGGAGAACGATAAAGCCCCCCGTTTCGGCACCAAAATCCGCACGTCCAACCCTTCGGTAAGAGACAAGGCATTGGCGGTGGTCCGGAGCAGCACAGTAACCGCCGCGCACAGAATATCCGAACCTGCCGGCGCTGTCAGGGCGTGCCCGCTGGCCGCGCAGGAAACGAACTGTCCGTCCGCCCGACGCGCGAGCTGAACCGCAATCATCCCCCCGTCTTATGCCACGACGATATCTTCGATGCGGATCCGGGTGTGTCCCTGCCGGTGGCCGATGGTTCGGCGATAGTCCTTCTTGCTCTTATATTTCAGGACGATGATCTTTCGGTCACGGTACGTGTCTTCTACCACCGCCTTCACCGCGACACCCTTCACGTAGGGCGCACCCACCTGGACATTGTCGCCGTCGCTCACCAGCAACACTTGATTCATGTCGATGACCGAGCCTTTTTCAGCGTCGATTTTATCCACCGCCAGCACCGCGCCTTTTTCGGCTTTGTATTGCTTGCCCTTATACTCTACCAGTGCATACATTATAATACCTCACAATTCCTGTGGCACCGCTAAAAATTTCAGTTTTTAACGGTGATCCGATTTAAGCCGTATTTGTGATATACAAATACGGCACACGTCGAAAAATCTTAACCGAGTTTTCCGGTGTGCCCTGTTATACATTTCCGTTGTAATAATTATCCATGATCTTCCAGTACCATGAATAATAGTTTACCTCACTGCTCTTGCGCTTATCGTATTTTTGCAGGATCGAATACGCATTTTCACCGAGCTTGTTTTTCGCGTTGGTATTGGCACCGGAGGAAACGAGTTTCTCGATGAGCCGATGCTGCATGGTGTTGGCCATTCCCGACGCGAGGACGGTCAACAAGGGCGTGTTAGCATCCACATCCCGTACGTTCACATCGGCACCCAGTTCAATCAGCAGCAGACCGATGTCCTCTTTCTGGGGGTCCACCGCAGCCATCAACAGGGGACTCTGACCCATGGTGGTGCGGGCGTCAATTTCCGCGCCTTTTGCGTGGAGCTTACGGATAATGCGCATGATGGTCTGCAAATCGCTTCGCTGCCAGTTCAGCACATAGTGGATAGGATATTCCCGGCTGTGCGGGTTAGGGCGGGCACCATGGTCCAGCAGGAATTCAACCACATCAACGTTTTCGTTTTTGCAGGCGATCATGAGGCAAGTATAGTAGCTGGTGAACCCATCGGCATCCTTGATTTCCCCCCATGCGTTGATGTTGGCCCCCGCCGCAGCGGCTATTCGCACGTCACCAATGGCACCGGTGGCGCAAAGTCTGAAAAACCCTTCTTCGCTGATCTGGGCGAACATAGTGAGGGCACAAAAAGACATCAGAACCGACAGAACCAATTTTTTCATATCCTTCTCCTGATGGGCACCCCCAAAATCCAGTTTTTAGGGGTATTCCGATTTAAAAAAGTAATTGCGTATGCAATCACCAGGCACGTCAAAAAATTCAATCAATTTTTTCAGCACACCCTGATAATGACCGACGGAAAACCGCCAGCATTATTGAATTATAATTATTATATATCACTTTGCGAAAAAAGGCAAGGGGTTTTTCTCGTTTTTTGTGAAAATTTGCGGAATTTTTTGAGAATTTTTTACACAAACCCCGGAAATACCTGAAAACCCGCAAAAGATATGCTATACTGGCGGCCTCTGGAGGTACCATGAGTAATAACACTATTCCCGCAATCGTTGCCGCTGCCCGTGAGGGACAGACAGAATGGGCAAAGTTCACCATCAGCGAGCGCCGCGCCTGTCTTGGACGCGCCCGCCGCTATCTGGGCGAGCGCATCGACGAAGTAACGGAGGCCATCCACCACGACAACGGCAAGCTCCCGCTGGACGCCCTGGCTACCGAGGTGCTCCCGGCCTT
>JAITMZ010000061.1 GCA_031290725.1 Spirochaetaceae bacterium | reverse complement strand
GTGGTGGAAAGCCCGGCGATTTGCAGCCCCTTCACGTCCTGGGGATTGGTGATGGGGGAATTCACCGGCACCACCAGCACGGATGTGCAGGGAATCTTCACCTGGCTGATAATGGTGATGTTCTGCCCCTTGGCGATGGGGGTGATCACCCCGGTGGGGCAGTTGAACACGATGTCCGCCTCGCCCCCCACCACCGCAGCCACGCCGGCGGAAGTCTGCTGAATCTCCACCTCAAGGCCCCGCTTGGTGAACAGGCCCTTTTCGTAGGCCACGTAGAGGTTCAGGTGGTGGGTGGAGTTGGCATCCGCCACGATGATCTTCTTCCCCGACAATACCAGCCCAGAGGTTTGGGCAGGTGCAGCCACCTGGGGTGTTTCTTTTTTGCCGCCGGCCCAGAGAACCGTGGAAAAAACCGTCAGTACCAGAACAAAACATACCATTGTTCTTGTTTTCATGATTTATCTCCTTATTTCCTAGTAAAACTGTGTATATAATACATATTATTTTCCATATCTGTCAATAGATTGTAAACGTTTTTTTTAAAATATTTTTGATTTTTTACAAAACTACTATAAATTTGTATAGCAATCCTGTAAAAATAATACTCCCCACATCGAAAACCCCGATTAAATTTTTCGATGCCCTTCGTATTTGCATACCGCAGCGGTAAAATTTATTCTTAATTCGGAGTTAATCATCGCGTCCCTAGGGACTCGATGCCCGAAGGGCTGATTTTTCAGCGGGTTCGGGGTAAATGAATCAACATACCCCGCCGCAAGCAGCGGGGTATGTTGTTCCCCCGAAGAATCGGTCTCGGGTTTTATACCCCTTTTCGCCCCAAGGGGCGGGGTATGAAACCCTCGCCCCGAATCAGTGCACCCCCAGGGATACTTCCCCTGCCTGTAGTACCCGTTGCCCGCCGTCCGGAGTTTGCACCACCAGAGCCGCGTCGTCGGTGATGGCCACTGCCCGGGCGCGGTAGCTGCCGTCCTCTCCGTCGGCGGAAACGCCGGCCAAGGGATGCACGGTGACTTCCCGACCCAGAATCAGGGATCTCCGGCGGTATTCTTCCAACATGGCGGGCCGGAGATTTTCGTCTGAGAAAAATTTCAGGGCATAGCGGATGACCGCCGCCGCCAGCTCATTCCGACGGGTGGGAATCAACCACCCCGCCGATGCGGCCTCCGTCAGCACCGCCCCGGCCACATGAGCGATCTCCGGAGGAAATCCGCCGGAAGGTTCCCGCAAATTTATCCCGATGCCCGCCACCACCGCCTCCACCCGACCGGTTTCCAGCCCCCCGATGCCTTCACAGAGAATGCCGCAGACCTTTTTGCCCTTCAGGAAGATGTCGTTTACCCACTTGATCCGGCAATCCGCATTGTAGAGGTCTCCCAGGGCCATGCATACCGCCACCGCCGCCGCCGCGGTGAAGTGGGCCGGATTGATGGGCCCCCGGGGACAAAAGACTATGGACAGATACAGGCCGCTTGCCGGCGAAAAAAACGGGCGCCCCAGCCGCCCGTGCCCTGCGGTCTGCCGTTCCGCCAGAAATACCGTGCCGTGCAGGGTTTCGCCTTTCTCGGCGGCCTGTTTTTTCGCCCAGGTATTGGTGGATTCGATCTCCGAAAACACATAAAGCCGGGATTCATCGGGCAGACAATACGCCGCGCCGCCGGAAGCCGGCTCCAGAGCCTTCAATGCCGCGCTGATCCTGCGCGCGTCCAGAGGATCATAGGAAGGATCCAATACGTAGCCGCCCCCGCCGGACTGGGAACCGGCGCCACAAAAACCGGTAATTGGACAGCCGCTTTTTCGCAACCTGTCCACAGCCTTCCAGACAGCGGCACGGGTCACACCGTACGAACGCGCCAGTGCCTCGCCGGACACGCTTTCACCCGCCGCATCTTCCAGGGCCGACAGCACGTAGTCCCTCAATCTCATGGGCTGCCGGAACCGGGAGGTTTACCCAGCACGGTAAAGCTGGCTACGTCCTGACAATAGGCGATGCCGCTGGCGGGCTGGGCCAAGCAAGGCAGGGTACGGATCGCCTCCACGATAGGCGCGGCGGTCTCTCTAGGGGTCAGAATCACCAACATCTCCTTTTCCGGCACCAGGGTCACCCCGAAGAACTTCACGTCCTCCTCCTTGCCCGTGCCGTGGGCGTAGATGATGGTACCCCCGGCGGCGCCGGCTTTTCTGGCCGCTTCCATGGCATCGTCGGCAAAACCCTTGTTCAAAATCACGGTTATCAGTTGGTAGGGGGTGCCGCCCCTCAGTGTTTCCATCATATCTTCGTCCTTTCCGGAAATCTGCAGCGTTCCGGTTTTTATGAATTGTGTGACAGCCAGCGTAAAAAGCACGCCAAACCGGGGTTTTTCATTGGCTGTGGCCGCGATCAGGGCATCGCTGACCCGCTTTTTTTCCGCTTCAGTCACGAGGATATACACAAATTCCTTCACCACGTCTCCCAGGGCCAGCAGGTTCAGCAGCCGGTATTCCGTCTGACCCCGGGCCATGATCACCGTGCCGCCGCCGGCCCCCGCTTTTTTGGCGGCATCCATGAAGGCGTCGCCCCGGTTGTGGGGCACAATCCCCACCAGCAATGTTAGATCCATCGTTTTTTCGTTCATGCCGCCGCCCTGCCCTGGATTTGAGGTGATTTATAGAGTAATCCCAAAATTTGTATCGCGATTAGAGGTATCATGGACACCAGGGAGATAACCCCGAAGGCGTCGGTCACCGGGTCCCCCCCGGAGGCCACGGACACCCCCAGGGTGAGGGCCAGGATAAAGGTGGTGGTCATTGGCCCCGTAGCCACCCCGCCGGAATCGAAGGCGATGGCCACAAAAAGCTTGGGGCAAAAGAAGGTGAGGAGCAACGCCAAACCATAGCCGGGGAGCAAAAACACCCGAAGCAAATCGTAGCCCCCCAGCACCCGCAGCATAGACAGGGCCACCGCCGCCGCCACCCCCACCGACAATGTGGTCAAGAGCACCTTCCGCTTGATGGCACCGCCGGAGATCTGCTCCACCTCGTCGGTGAGTACCCATATCGCGGGCTCCGCAATCACAACCATGGCCCCCAGGATCGCTCCCAAAACCACCAGCAGCACCATCATCCCCGGCGACGTGACCGCCAGCGCTCCCAGCTCCTGCCCCAGCCGGTTCCCCGCAGGCACAAATCCCCCCTTCACCCCCACAAGGAACAGGTTCAGCCCGATAAAATTGTAGATAAATCCCACGGCAATGCGAAACAACCGCATAGGCGGCAGATGGAGCAGGGTCAACTGGAAGGCCAGGATCAACGCCACCAGCGGCGACAGGGCGGTACATACTTCACGGAATACTTCGGGGATCAAGTGGGCGAATACCCCAGGGATACCCGCAATGACCGTCTCCGGCACAGGGAGGGGCACAGACGGCATGTCGGGGGGTGCTGCGGTGCGCCCCGCAGACAGCATACCGAAAAGCAGCACCGCCAATACCGGCCCGATGGAGGCGATACCCGTGAGTCCGAAACTGTTGTCCTTGCCGGTACCTCCCCGCACCGCCGCCACGCCCACTCCCAGGGCAATGATGAAGGGCACGCACATGGGGCCCGTGGTAGCGCCCCCGGCGTCAAAGCCCACCGACAGAAATTCACCGGGGGTATTAAAGGCCACGAAAAAGACCACTGTATAGAGGATAATCAGCAAAATTCGGTACGACCAGCCCAAAACCGTGCGCAGGAGCCCCAGGCCGATGAACAGCCCCACCCCTGTGGCTATCACGAACAACAATGACATCCGGTGCACCGAGGGGTTGAATGCGGTCATCTGGTCAGCCAAAACGCTCACGTCGGGCTCGGCGATGGTCACCAGGAAGCCCGTCACCACGGATACGATCAGCAGAAGCGCCAAATTCCGCCGGTTGGTCAGCGCCGCACCCACCAGCTCACCCACAGGCCGCACGCAGATGTCCACCCCCAGCAGAAAAAACGACAACCCCAGTATCAACAGCACCCCGCCGATGACAAACTGCCCCAGCAAAGCCCCGCCGATGGGCGCGATGGTGAGTCCCAACGCAATAACAATCAGCATAATCGGTACCACCGACATCACTGTTTCACGAAATTTTTCAACCAGATTCATCGACTATAGCATAGCATCTTTCTAAAAAAAAAACAAGACCGCAGGCCATAAAAAAATGCTACCAACCGGCAGGGGTCGCTAAAGGAGGAGAAAAACGCGATCCCTGCCGTAGCAGCATGTGTTGAGTCCACGGTAAACTCGCTAAAGGAGGAGAGAAAGGCGACGTTTACCGCTTCAACCTCAACACTTATAATATACTAAACCCCGAAAAAAACGTCAAGTATTTTTTTAAAAATTTTGCTTTTTTTTGCAAATTTTTTCCCTTTCTTTACGTTTTCTTGCAGTTTCTTACGTTCCGCCCACAGCTATCCCGCCTAAATCTCCCCCCAAAAGGCCGGAAGCCCGCGCCGACAGTTCAGCGCTTACAGTAGGCGCGGAATTCCAGGCACCCGGGCTTTACAAAAAAATCGTTTTCCACTATAATAACCCCATGGCAGAAGAATGTTTTGGTATAATCGGCGCCATGCATGTGGAGGTGGATCTCCTGAAAAAAGCGCTGGCGGTGAGTGAAAAACAGACCATCGCGGGGCTGGAGTTTTTTTCCGGCGTCCTGGGTGGCATCTCGTTTGTGGTGGTGCAAAGCGGCATCGGAAAGGTGAACGCCGCGCTGTGCGCCCAGATTCTCATTGACCGCTTCCGGGTGAACCGCATTATCAACACCGGTATCGCCGGGGCCATCGCGGAAGACCTGAAGCCCCTGGATATGGTGCTGTCCACCGAGCTGGTCTACCACGACGTAGACGTGAGCGGCCTGGGATACGCCCCCACGATGATTCCCGGCATGGCCCCTTCGATATTCACCGCCGACCCGGGGCTGCTCGCCGCCGCCAAAACCGCCGCCCAGGCCAGGGGAGACAACTTTCGGTGCTATTCCGGACGCATCGCCACGGGTGACCAGTTTATCGCCTCACTGGAACGGAAAGAGGCGATCCGTAAAACCTGCGCGCCCCTGTGCACGGAAATGGAAGGCGCCGCCATCGCCCATGTGGCTTCGGTGAACCGGGTGCCCTTCCTGATTATCCGCTGCATCTCCGACAATGCCGACGAAACCGTAGGCACGCACTACCAGTTCAACGAGAAAGCCGCCGCCGACCTGTGCGCCTACATCGTTGTCACGCTTTTGCATCGGGCCGGTAAATAAAGTACGAATTTTTTTTGATTTTCCTCAAAAATGCTTGCATTTTTTTTAAAACCGGTGTATAATAAAACAATCTTATTTTCATTTGGAGGAACTTATGAAAAAAACAGTATTTTTTGCAGCGGCGGTGCTGCTCGTTCTCACGAGTGGTCTGTATGCCGGTGGTGGCAAGGAAAAGTCTTCAGGAGAAGAGCTTCCCGCCCGGATCAGGATGGCTACCGGTGGTAACACCGGCACCTACTACGCCTATGGCTCTGCGGTCGGCCAGATTCTCAAAGAAAAGACCGGCATCGATGTGATCGTTCAGTCCACCGGTGCGTCCAAGGCGAACATTCAGTTGATGGACGCCGGGGAAGTGGAACTCGCTCTGGTGCAGAACGACGTGATGGACTATGCCTGGCGCGGGGTTGACCTGTTCAACGGCACTAAAATCCAGAGCTTCTCCGCCCTGGCCGCCCTGTATCCCGAAGCGATCCAGGTGGTAGCCACTTCGGCGATCAAGACCATCGCCGACCTGAAGGGCAAGAGCGTGTCCGTGGGCGATGCGGGCAGCGGCACCGAATTTAACGCGTGGCAGATTCTTGCGGCCTACGGGATCGCCACGACGGACATCAACAAGCAGAACCTGAGCTTCGGCGCGTCCGCAGAAGCCCTGCGGGACGGCAAAATCGACGCCTTCTTCTGTGTGGCCGGTGCTCCCACTACGGCGATCACCGAACTGGCCATCAGCAAGGACGTGGTGCTCCTGGAGATCGACGACGCCCATGCGGCCCAGATCATTCAGCAGTATCCCTTCTATGCCAAGTTCAATGTGCCCGCCGGAAGCTATCGCGGCACCAACAAGAACACCCAGACCCTGGCGGTAAAGTCCACCCTCATCGTGAGCCCCAAGCTCTCGGAAGCGGCGGTCTACATCCTCACCAAGGCGCTGTTTGAAAACAAAGATGCCATCGGTGCGGCCCACGCCAAGGGCAAGGAACTGGATCCGGGATATGCGGTTTCTTCCATTTCCACCCCCTTCCATCCGGGTGCCACAAAGTACTTTAAGGAAATCGGCGCGATGAAATAATCGCCGTGGTTTCTTCCACAAAAAAAGGGGGGCGGATGCGGCATTGCGGTGTCTGCTTCCCTTTGTGGGCGGTTCTTTGGATGTTTTCTCTCCTCACGGGCTGTCAATCGGTTCCGTACTTGGTCATTTCTGACCAAACTTTTTCTTTTATTTATGCGCAATTTCCCCTCCCCCGGGGAG
>JAITMZ010000156.1 GCA_031290725.1 Spirochaetaceae bacterium | reverse complement strand
ATAAACCCGCGCCGCCTTAAGGCGGTGCGGTACCGCCGGCTACGGTGATGCGGCCGTCCGTGAGGGCGGCGGGGTTGACGGGCTGGGGCAGCGTCCGGGCGTATTCCACCACCACGTCGCTCAGAAGCATGGAAGTATTGTAGGTGTCGGTGCTCCGGGTGAGGACCGTGTAACCGTCACCGCCGCCGGCCAGATAATCGTTGGTGGCGATTTTATACAGCCGGTTCGGGTCCACCGGGACGCCGCTTATGGTCAGATTCGTCAGGGCGCCGTTCTTGCCCTGGCCGTCAAAGGTGAGGGTGTAGCGGACTTCTTTGGACACCTGCAAAAAGCCCCCCGCGCCCTGGTTCACCGTGCCCACAAAATCGAACAGGGCGATCACATCGGAGCCCTTCAGGGTGAGTACGTAGGTGTAGTTCTCAAAGGGCAGCACCGTGAGGATGTGCTCCCGGGTCACGTCGCCGGCGGGAATCTCCGCGCGAATATTGCCGCCGTTCTGAAAGGCGAAATCCACGGGTACGCCGGTGGACCGCACGTGCCAGGCGGTGGCGTCCGCGGCCAAATCGCCGAAGGCCGTCTCCCGGTAGCGGGGAAGCCGGTTGCCGAACACGAAGGGGGCGCTGGTCTTCATCACCACTTCTTTAAGGCCGGCGTCAGCCATATCCTGGTAGGGCTTGATAATATCGGCGATTTTTTGGTCCGGCGGGAAGGCCTTGGAGGTGATCTCCACGGGTTTCCAGGCGAAATTGGCCACCTTCCCGTCCAGAATGGTGAAATGCGCTTCCCCGACAAACTTGCCCCATTCATTGGCGGACACGATGGGAATGCCGTTCACCACCCGGGGCGCGTCGAATTTGCTGTGGGAATGGCCGTCCACGATAAGCGCCACGTCGGTCGACGACAGGGCATCCGCCAGTTTGACCGACGTTATTTGGCCGGAGGCTTCTTCCACGTCCCCCAGGTGCCCCAGGATAATCACGAAGTCAACTTTTTCCTTTTCCCGCAGGGTTTTAATTGCAGCAATGGCCGCTTCCGGTTCCGGAATGAAGGCGAGAGTCTTGTCCGGGGAGGCTATCACCTGGGTGCGGAGGGTGGTGAGCCCCAAAATGCCCACCCGAAAGCCGGGGTACTCTTTCACGAGGTAGGGCTTCCCCAGGTATTTCCCGTTCGCCCGCCGAATGTTGGCCGCGAGCCAGGCAAAGCGCGATTGGACCATCTGTTTTTCCAGTACCCCCAGATCCTTGTCGAACTCATGGTTCCCGAAGGTCACGGCGTCGTAACCCATGGCGTTGTAGGCAATGATGTCCGGTTCGGCGCTGAACATATTGGACAGGGCGCTTCCGGTGTTGATGTCACCGGCATCCAGGAGCAGCACGTTGGCATTGGCGGCGCGCACGGCATCCACAAAGGCGGCGCGTTCTGCCAGCCCGCCCCTGCCCAGCACCGCCGGGTCATTGTCCGGCCTGGCCAGTGTTGACCCGTGGTGGTCATTGGTATGCAGCACGACCAGGTTGTATGGGGCGCCGCTTTCGCGCTCCACCGGCTTTACCGTGGCGCAGGAAGTAAGCAGTACCGCCGCACCGAGAACACCGGCAGCATATCGTAAAAATCTTTTCATGGCAATCTCCACAAGTATTTTGTATAGTATACTACATTTTGAGGGAGTAGTCAAGTCGTCGCTGGGGATTGTAACTGGGATTCCGCGCCTACTATAGGCGATACACGGTGGCGGTGGCGGGCGGGGCACTGAACGTCCTCGCCTCTGCATAAGAGGTGGGCTTTAAGGGCGTTTTTAGCTGTGGAATGTTCAGTGCCCCGCCCGCCTGCCCAAGCCACCACCCAAAGACAACTATCAGCGCGGTCTTCCGGTTTTTTAGTAGAGATTCGGTCGGAACTCCCTCCGTGCCCCCGTGTGAGGCTCTTCCCCAATTCCTCATTGCTACTTGCTCATTTCCCGCTTCCATGCTATACTGTGGGTATGGGCCTGCGAAAGCCCCTGTGGAGTGTGCTGCTCTTTTGTCTCCTCTCAGGTGTCCACGCCCTGCTGTCCCCGTCGGTGCTGGCGTCCGAGGTGGTGCGGGTCCAACTGGTGGACACCTGATTCACGGCACCCCTGGAGGCGCTGCGGCTGCGGAACTTTGAGATACGGGAAAACCAGCAGGGCGGACTACAGGAAGTCTGGAACCCCCAAAACTTCCTGCAAGCCAGCCTCTTTACTCTCCGCGCAAGGCATCTTCCGACCGTTCCATAAAAGGAACAGTCGGATTGCCTCAACTGCGTGGATGACCATGCCTTAAATAATATTCTTCAGCACAATAGTCTTGACCCGGGTTACCTCGTTAAAAGTTGACAGCACCCCTTCCGTGCCGACACCGGAATACTTGTAGCCGCCAAAGGGCATCTCGAAACTGCGGAAGAAACTGGCGCCGTTGATCACCACGCCGCCGCACTCCAGGCAGGAAGCCACCTTCCAGGCGGTTTTGCTGTCCGCGCTGAAAATGCAGCCGCAGAGGCCGAACTTGGAAGCGTTGGCGATCTCCACCGCCTCGTCCAGGGTCTCAAAGCCGATGATGGGCACCACCGGGCCGAAGATCTCCATGTCGATGGCCACGTCTGCACTCTTGGGCACATCGGAAATCACCGTGGGTTCGTAGAACGCGCCGTTCCGCCTGCCCCCCAGGATGATCCTGCCGCCCTGCTTGACTGTCAGTGCCACCTGGCGCTCCACATCGATGGCCGCCTTCTCACTGATGAGGCAGCCCAGCTCCGTGGCGTCGTCCGCCGGATCGCCGGTTTTGATCTTTTTTATCCGCGCCACCGCTTTTTCCGCAAAAGCCGCCTTGAGGCTGTTGTGGACGATGAAGCGCTTGGAGGCGCAGCACACCTGGCCGGTGTTGTACATCCTTCCCCAGATCATCTCCTCCACCGCCAAGTCAATATCCCCGTCCTTCCACACGATGAAGGCGTCGTTGCCCCCCAGTTCCAGACTCACATGCGCCAGGTGGTTCGCCGCGTTTTTGTAGGTCTCGATGCCCACCTCGGTGGAGCCGGTGAAGGTGATGCCGTGCACGTCCGGGTTCTGGCAGAGCCAGTTGCCCACCGTGGAGCCGCGACCCGTCACGATTTGGATGGCCCCGTCGCTTACCCCGGCCTT
This sequence comes from Spirochaetaceae bacterium, assembly GCA_031290725.1. GTDB lineage: Bacteria > Spirochaetota > Spirochaetia > Treponematales > Treponemataceae > JAISTZ01. The sequence continues at coordinate 1,566 of JAITMZ010000156.1, read as the reverse complement.
GACCAGCAGCGCCGTCAGCTTGCACAGGGTGAGGGGGTTATCCGTGGAGGGCTTGACGATGGCCGCGTTGCCCGCCAACAGGGCAGGGGCGACTTTCTGGTCAAAGAGGTCGCAGGGGAAGTTGAAGGGAATGACGCAGGCGATCACCCCCAGGGGTTCGCGGGTGGTAATCAGCACGTGGCGCTCCTGGTTTTTCTCCATTCCCGCAGGGATCACCTCGCCGTACAGGTGCTTGGCCTTCTCCACAAAACCCTTGAAAGCAATCGGGATGTTGGCGATCTCGCCCCGCGCCTCGGTGATGGGCTTGCCGGTCTCGTTGGACAGGGTGCGCGCCAGGTCTTCCTTGTTTTCCTCCACCAGGGCCACGAACTTGAGCAGAATGTCGCCCTTCTCGTGGACAGGCACCTGCGCCCACTTTTTCTGGCCTGCTTTGGCCTTGTCCACTGCCAGTTTGACATCCGCCTCGGTGGCGGCGGGCACCGTGTCGATAACTTTTCCGGTGGCCGGGTTCAGCACGTCAATGACAGCCTTGTCTGAAGCGTCTATTGCTTTGCCGTTGATACTCATTTTCATAGCAGCCCCCTACTTTGCAAAGCCCGTGTAGGACAGCATGAGGCCGCCGGTGGTGTTGTTGCCATCGTCCTCGTAGCCGTACTCGCCGAAGGTGAATTCCATGATGAACGGCACGTCTCCCGCCGCTTTTGTCACCACCGCCGCCAGTTCCTGTATCCGGTCGCCGATACCGGCCCGCCTGCCGCCGCAGTGCACCAGGTGGAAGGCCGCAGGGGTGCCGTCCATCTTTTTCTTGAGCGCTTCCAGCGTGGATGCGCCAGTGGCAATCAGCTCGTCCACGGAGCCCTTCATGCGGATAACAGCGGTCTTCTCCGCCAGATTCGCGCCGATGTTCATGGAATAGTCGTCGTTGCCGTTCATGGGGTGGCGGATGGCCGTAAGGTCGCCCAGCCTATCCTTGACGCCCAGGGGCGAGGTGATCGTATGGACCAGCAGGTTCCCGCCCTTCAAGCTGTCCGGGTCAACCCCCGCCCATTTGGCGTATTTCTTGAGCGCCGGTTCGCCGTCGATTTCCACCAGCACACGATTGTCCCGCACCTTGGTGATGATCCCCACGTCGCCGGTTTCATGGTAGGCGCCGGTGAACAGATTGGTCACGGGTTTGTCGGACCAGAAGAAGACCGTGGTGATGCCGTCGGCAAAGACCCCGTTATTGGTAAATAGTTTCCATTCCCCGACGATGGCGTTGTCCGCCGCGCTGCCCCCAAAGAAGGGTTTGCGGCCGATGACCTCGCTTACGCCTTTGATAAAAAATTCTTCCTCTCCCGGGGGGGCCGCCATATAGAAGTAGTCCGGCGGGGTGGTCTTTCCGGCGCTCTTGAGCGCTTCCTGGGCAGCCAGTTTGCCGGTCTCCCGGGCGCTTCCGCCCTTTGCCTTGCCGGCCACGCCCACGGTGATGTCCGCGCCGCCCAGGGCGAGGAGCCCTACAAAGCCCTTGTCGCCGGTGATAAAACCTTCCGGCGTGATCACCCCGGTGAAGGACGTATTTCCCAG
>JAITMZ010000111.1 GCA_031290725.1 Spirochaetaceae bacterium | reverse complement strand
TCCCGCCCCAGTTCCAAAAAACTCTTTGAACGGGGCCTCCAGTTTGTGGCGTCAGACACGGTATGCTTTCCCGCAAAGATGGCCCATGGCCACATCCACGATTTGGTGGACAGCAAAGTAACCCGCATTTTTATGCCCATGATCAACCGGCTCCCCTCGGAGACCTCCGAACCCTTGAGTACCTATACCTGCCCGGTACTGAAAGGGTATCCCCTGGTGATCCGCTATTCCGACGACCCGGAACACCGGCTGAATATCCCCCTGGACACGCCGCTTTTTCATTGGTTCACCGAAAAAGACCGGGACGATCAGCTCGCACGGTATATGCGGGACACCTTCGGCATCGACCCGGGGCTTACCCGCCGGGCCATCATCCAGGGGGACCGCTCGTTGGCCTCTTTTTACCACGTGATGGCTGCAGAAGGGGCGGAGGTTATCGCCCGGGTGGAGAAAGACGGGGGCTTTGCGGTGGTGCTGGCCGCCCGGTACTATCAATACGACGAGCTGGTGAACCACAATTTATCCCGGTATTTCACCAACATCGGCATCCCGGTGCTCACCTTGGATTCCCTTCCGGGACTGCGGGACGTTGACCTGTCAAAGACCATGCTCGACATCACCAACAACAACCACGCCCAATTGCTTTCCGGGGCCATCATAGCGGCGAGGCATCCGCTGCTGGAATACGTCCAGGTTTTCAGCTTCGGCTGCGGCCACGATGCCCTCTACACCGACGAGGTCACCCGGCTCATGGCGGAGATCTCCGGCAAGGCGCCCCTCATCCTGAAACTGGACGAAAGCGACGTTGCCGGCCCCCTTCGCATCCGGGTGCGATCCTTCATCGAAACCGTGAATGCCCGGTGCCAGAAGGCGGCGCAGGCGATTGAGTCTCTGGGCGATCCCTACCCGGTAAAATTCAAAAAAAACCACCGAAAAACAAGGACTATCCTGGTGCCCAACACTTCGGCGGCGTTCACAAAAATCCTTTCCACCGCCATCGGGAAGCAGGGATGTCTGGTGGAACCCCTGCCCATGTCCGGTCGGGCCTCTTTGCAGGCGGGCAAAAAATACCTTCACAATGACATTTGCTTTCCCGCCCAGGTGGTCATCGGAGAGGCAATCGCGTATATCCAGAAGCGAAAATTTCGGGGGGATGAGATCGCCGTGGGTATGGCGAAGTTCAACTGCGACTGCCGGCTGACCAACTATTCCTTCCTGTTGCGCCGCGCCCTGGACGAGGCGGGGTACACCGAAACGCCGATCATCTCCACCGACCAGCTTGATCGTAAGTCCATTCATCCCGGCTTTAAGCTCAGTGGACTGTCCTATGTGCGGGCCATTTGGTGCCTCATCATGGCGGACATCCTGGAGGATCTGCGCCGTAAAATCCGCCCCTACGAGCTGGAAAAGGGCGAAACCAACCGGGTTTTTGACCAGTCTGTTGATTCCATCACCTACTCCCTGAAACACAGGGGCATGCTGGGGGCGCTACGGGCATACCGATACAGCATTGACGAATTTTGCAAAATCCGCTATGACCGGAGCGTACCCCGGCCGGTGGTGTTCATCATCGGGGAATACATCGCCAATTACCATCCGGACTGCAATTATCACATTGAGGAGTATCTGGAACAGAATAATATGGAAGTCAAACTCGCCCGGATGTACGACGTGTTCCGGAAGTATCTTCTGCACACCGTGTCCGACGTGAAGGACTTCCACATCCGCCATTCCCTGTCAGATACCCTTACCGCCTTTGGGGGAAACGCTTTTTTTGACATCGCCCTGGACGGAATGGAAAAAATCGCCCGGAAGCATCCCCTGTATCAAAACACCGGGCGGCTTCCTCGTCTGGCGGAAAAAAGCGACCCCATCATCCATCATTCTATCAATTCAGGGGAATCTTTTTTGATAAGCGCCGAATTGCTGCACAATGCCGCGGAGGGCATCCGGTCGTTCGTCATCCTCCAACCCTTCGGCTGCCTGCCCAACCACATCTGCGGTCGGGGGGTGATAAAAAAGATCAAGGAACAATATCCGGAAGTACAAATTCTGCCCCTGGATTACGACCCGGACACCAGTTTTGCCAATGTAGAAAACCGTTTGCAGATGCTTATCATGAACGCCAGGGAAGCATCAATTTGCGGTTAGTTACAAATGTTCGTTAATCAGCGATTCCTTAGGAGATTTGATTCGATATGTGTACCAAAAAAAGTTTTGCCTTTTTATTGTTGCTCCGCGTGGGCCTTTCCCTGGGGGCGCAAACTGTCGGCGAGCCCCATGAACTGTCTGCGATCGCCGGGGGGCAGCACAGGAACATTGTTTTCGATACCGCCCTAGCCGTGGGCGAGGTGACGGTGAGCAACGTGTTTATGAACCTGGCCACCCGCTATGTGGGGCACGCGCCCTTTGCCGACGTGACCTTTGAGAGCATAGAGATGAATTTCCAGCGCGCCTCCTGGGGCTGGGAAAAGTGGGATCGTTTTCAGGTGAACCAAATCGGCCATCCCTACCAGGGTTCCACCTACTTTGCGGCGGGCCGGGCCAACGGGTTCAGTTTTTACCCGTCCATTCTTTTCGCCGTTCTGGGCAGTTATACCTGGGAGGTATTTTTTGAATCCCAGTCCCCCTCAACTAACGACGTGGTGGTTACCACCATCGGCGGGACGGTCATGGGGGAGATGGCCCATCGTCTTTTTCTGGAGATCAACTCCCGGAGATCCGTGACCAGGACCGTCGGAAGCACGTTGGTCAGCCCCACAGACCGGGTACATCAGGTTATCACCCGTGCCAAGCGGCCGGGGAGGAGTAACATACACAGCGCCGTGGTGTATCTGGGAGTCAACGGCGCCCACGCCCGGTTCCATGAAGCGGGGAAGGAAGTGGATTCCTGGGATGGGGCGGCGCTGCACATGGGTGCGGATATTGTGTACGGCAATCCCTTTGACCAGCGATCTTTCATTCCCTACGAGCAGTTTGAATTGTCCGCCCGGTTTTCCTTTGGATCGCCCCTGAACTATGAAGCGGCCATCCTGTCCGACGGCTACCTGTTGTCTTTTTCGCCCCTGGTAGGCGATGTTTCTCGGGGGAGCACGGGGTTGAGTTTTAACTTCGATTTTTTTAATACCACCAACGACCTGATGGATAACCGGGGGCACGGCAACATCAATTTTGCCGCCTATGGTCTGGATTGGACATTCAAGTATCGCCGCTATCTTTGGGGGGATGTCACTCTGGAAGCAAAGGCCCACGCCGGCTGGACCGCCCTGGGGTTTGCCAATTACATCGCCATAGCCGGGGAAGATACCGGTGACTACGGCATGGGGTGGAACGCCAAGCTCTTTCTCACCCTCGTCCATCCTCGCTGGGGAAAGTTGGCCGCGCAGACCCAGGTGTACCGCATGGAAAGCATTCCCACCATCGCCCCCCGCGCCCTGGGGACCACCTCTTTTTACGCCTATGACGTCTCTTTGTCCCACCCGCTGACAAAGCGCTTCTCCCTGGGGGCAGGCTATTGGGAATTTATCCTCACAGGGGAATACGACGGCAAGGCACCGGATATGAACCGGCGGATCCGAAATTATCGGGTCTATGGTGCCTGGAAGTTGTAACCGCCTCTGTGCGTCTGGAATTCCGTGCCTAACTGTAAGCGCTGAACGATGGTCTGGGTAAGCAGGCGGGGCACTGAATGTCCTCGCCCCTGCATAATATGTAATCGTTGTTGGTGGCTTTTGCATCGGCGTTACCGGTGCAAGGAAGTAGGGGAGCCTCCCGGAAGCCCGGAAGCCCCCAACCCCCAGAAAGCCACCCTATTCCTCCTTCGCGTCTCCGCGCCTCTGCGTGAGGATTTTTCTCAAAAAAATTTAATCTTCCCCCGTATACCAGTGGGGATGCAAAAAGTCCAGACGGCATTCTTCGCCGGCCTTGGGGCCCGCCGCCCGGCGGCCCTTTTGCACCCGCACTTCCGTGCCCGCCACGTCCACGGCATAGTCCACCACTTCCCCCAGGAAGGCCTTGCGCTTCACCGTACCGGGAACCCCGCCTCTCGCGACGAAGTTTATCTCCGACGGGCGGCTCGCCAGAACCAGGCCGCCGGCAGCCTTCTGGCTCGCATCGGGCATTTGTTTGTAGGTGAGGGCATCGCTTTCCCCCACCTTGACGCCCTTTTCCACGCCCTTTGCCTCGATAAAGTTGGACAGGCCGATGAAGCTGAAGACAAAGCGGTTGGCAGGCTCGTTGTAGACCTTGAGGGGCGTGTCGATTTGCTGGACAACCCCCAGTTTCATCACCAGGATGCGGTCAGACAGGGCCATGGCCTCCGCCTGGTCATGGGTCACGTAGATCACCGTAAAGCCGTAGGCCTTTTGCAAATCCTTGATTTCAAAGCGCATCTCTTCGCGAAGGTGGGGGTCGAGGCTGGACAGGGGTTCGTCCAGGAGGAGGACGCCGGGATTTATCGCCAGCGCCCTGGCCAAAGCCACCCGCTGTTTGCCACCGCCGGAGAGATCCACCGGGCTTTTCTTGGCCACATCCAGCAGGTTGGTGGACTTCAGGGCGTCGGCGGTGCGCTTGTCGATTTCAGTTGCGCTCAGTTTCCGAAGGCGCAGGGGGAAGGCCACGTTTTCATACACCGAAAGGTGGGG
>JAITMZ010000083.1 GCA_031290725.1 Spirochaetaceae bacterium | reverse complement strand
TTGTCCCGGGTGTTCCGGCTGCCGGTGCTGGACCCCGTCACGGCCTTCCTGGTGAGCCTGTGGATCATGAAGAGCGGCGTCGCGGTTTTTCTGGAGGGCAGCACGGAATTGATGGACGGCGGTGGCGGGCGCGAGCTCTACAAAGCCCTGTTTGACGCGGTGCGCTCGGTACCCGGGGCCGCCAGCCCCCACCGCGCCCGGATCCGCAAGATCGCCTCGCGCTGGGACATCGACCTGGACATCGAGGTGGACGGGGCGCTCACAGTGCGGGACGCCCACCGCATCGCCATGGGGGTGGAACAGGCCATCCACGCCGCCATCCCGGACGTCTACGACATCGTGGTGCACGTGGAACCCGCCAACGAGGGCGAGCGCTTCCCCGGGGAGCAATACGGCCTGTCCGAGGCGGACGTGCGCTAGGGCCGGCAGCCCTGCGCTTGCCTCGTGGGCCGTGGCACTGGCTTCAGGGGACAGAAAGGATAGTTCGAATTTGCTCCGCGATATGCGCTGCCGGAAGCTGTGCGTTCAAGTGGTGGATGTGCATGGATTGGCCGGCTTCCTCCGGGGGGGCCGCTTCGTAGGAGGCGATCACCCGATCGTAGGCCGCAGCGGTTTTTTCCAGAAAATCACGCTTCTCGTAGATCTCCGCGGCGGGTCGGCCGGCGATGCGGGCCAGAGCCGCATCCACGTTGATCCGGAAATAGAACAGGTGTTTCGGCAGGGGAAAGGAACTGTTCACCAGGCGGGGAAGAGAGTCCCCCAGTCCTACACTTTGGTAGGCCAGGCTGGAGAACAGGTACCGGTCGGACACCACGGTTTTCCCCGCCTGTAGTGCCTCCAGAATGCCCCCCGCGCCGTAGAGATGCTCGTAGCGGTCTGCGGCGAACAAAAAGACCATGGTGCCCGCTTCCACGGATTCCGCGCCGCCCAGGAGGCGCCGCAGAAACACCCCGGCGGGCCCGGCGGTGGGCTCGGCGGTGAAGAACCAGTCCCGGCCGGCCCGCTTTTTCAACAATTCCCACTGGGTAGACGTACCCGCCCCGTCGATTCCCTCGAAGACAATAAAATTCGGTAATACCATGATCCTCACCGTTCCTCGCGGAAATAGGGCGTGCCCAATGCTGCGGGGGCTTGGTATTCCTTTTTTTTCCGCCGGGTGGTGAATATTAACACCAGAATTGTGGCAATATAGGCCGACATGTCCAGAATCTGGGGGTTAAAATTGATTCGCACCCCAAGGATCCCGAGGTGTACGTTCTGAAAGCTGAACACCGCCCCCCGGAGCATCCCGAAGGCATAGGCCGCGAAGATCGCCTTGAGGGGATTCCAGGTGCTGAAGATCACGAAGGCCACAGCGATCCACCCCGCGCCGGCGGTGATGTTCTCCTGCCAGCGGGGCACAAAGACCAGGGACAGGTAGGCCCCCCCCAGGCCGCACAAGAAGCCTCCCAGCACCACGTGCAGGTACTTGTAGAGGGTCACCGGCACCCCCGCGGCGTCCGCAGCTCCGGGATTTTCCCCCACCGCACGGGCGTTCAGGCCGGCCTGGGTGTACTGGAAATACAGGTAGAGCGCCGCCGCCGCCAGTATCCCCGCTATGACGTAGGCGTTTTGGGAAAAGAACGCAGGGCCCAGCAGGGGGATTCGGCTTAAAACCGGTACGGAGAATCGGGAGAAGGCACCGGTGACCGCCTCCGGCAGGGGTTTTCCGGCGATAAACTTGCTCATGTAGCCCGACACGCCGGTGCCGAAGATTGTGAGAATCAGTCCCGTCACCACCTGGTTCCCCCGCAGGGTCACGGTGATGACGGCGTAGATAAGCGCCCCCAAAGAGCCGGCCAGCCCCGCCGCGATGACCGCAATGGCCGGGTTGCCGGTGGCCAGGGCAATGTAGTAACCCAGGGCGGCACCCAGGAGCATCATCCCTTCGATGCCCAGGTTCGTGTTTCCCACCTTTTCAGCGCAAATACCGCCCAGGATGGCGAACAGAATGTGGGTGCCCATCTGCATGGCGGTCTGCAAGAAAAGCCCCGCAGCGGTCAGGAAAATCATTGGTCCGCTCATGCCTCACCTCCCGCGCTTTTCCGCTGCCATACAAAGGAATAGCGGGTAAAAAATTCCGACCCCAGCACAAAGAAGATGATTATCCCCTGCAAAATCAGGGAAACCGACGCGGGTATCTTGAGGGAGCTTTGTAAAAAGTTACCTCCCTGAATGAGCATGGAAAACACAAAGGATACCCCCACAATCACCGGGGGACTCAATTTGGCCAGCCAGGTGGTGGTAACCGCGGTGAACCCCAGGCCCCCGGACAATTGGTCCGACAGGGAGCGTTCCACCGCCGACGCCTGCATCATCCCCGCCACGCCGCACAGTCCGCCGGAGAGCGCCACCGCGATGAGCATCACCGCCGCCACATTCATGCCGGCATAGCGCGCCGTGGCCTCGCTTTCCCCCAGTACGTCGATTTCGTAGCCCAGCTTGGATTTTTTAAACAGCGCCCACAGGAACGCCGCCAGCATCAGCGCAATGATCCACCCCGCATGGATTCCCAGCACGTCGGGCAGTACCGCATTGGGGCTGAAGGGCGCGATCTTGGGAAAACCGATGGCCGCGGGATCCCGCCACCGCCCGTATTGCAGGTAGGAAATCCAGCGTACCGCCACGTAGTTCAGCATCAGGGTAACCAGGGTTTCGTTAGCCTGGAAGCGCACCTTGAGGATCGCCGGGATGAGCGCCCAGAGCCCGCCGAAGAAGAAGCCCGACAGGGCCATCAGGGGCAGAAGCACCACCGGCGGCAGGTTGGGGAACGTGAAAGCCGCCAGGGACGCGCCGTAGGCTCCCAGATAAAACTGCCCTTCCGCACCGATGTTCCAAAACTTCATGCGAAAGGCGCAGGCTATCCCCAGGGACAGCACGGTGAGGGGGATGGCTTTGTGCACCGTTTCCTTGAATCGGTAGGCGCTCCCCAGGGAGCCGGCGATGATTTTGGCGAACACCTCCGCCGGATTGTAGCCCATGCACAGGATTACCAGCGCCGCCGCCCCGAGGGAGGCCAGCACCGCGGCAACACGGAGGATGTTTTCCTGAAAGCCCGACAGTTCGGTTTTGGTAACAATGCGTATCATAGGTAAAGTATACCACGGTTCTGCGGGAAATGCAAGTCGTGCGCCTGGGATTCCGCGTCCACTGTAAGCGCTGCACGGTGGTTTAGGGAGGCCGGCGGGGCGGCGGCGCCCTTCCCCCGCTCCGTGGCGGCGCCCCCCCGCCCGCATCCCTAAACCACCCTCCAAAGACTACTGCCCATGCTGGGCACACTAAAAAAGCCGCCTCCCTCATGGGAGACGGCTTCTGTTAAGCCCCGCGCTACGACGTCCGGCGGGGGGACGGGGTTTTGCTACTGCTGTGTGCCGGTCTTAACCCAACCGGCCTTACCGGTGCCACCGGCGTTTGCCGTCCAGGTATAGATAAAGTTGCGGGTTGCGACTGCGGCAGTCTCAGTGGTTGTGAGCGTATAGAAAATCGCCTTCCCGGTGGAAGAATTGCTGCCAAAACGCAGAACAGAAGGCGTACTAAGGGTGCCCACCATATTGGCGCCATTGGCAATGTTCAGCAGACCGAAAATGCCTAAAGTGCCGGATCCAACAGTCAGGGTGCCGCTCTCCAGGGTAATGTCTTCCGCTATGCCGTTGAGGCCGGTCCCTTTATCCGAGAGGGTCACGTCGCCGGCAAAGAACAGATGGCCTATGCCATAGACACCAGGTCCAGGAGTTCTAAGGGGTTTGACGGTTATGGTGCCGCTCGTGATTTCGAACACACCACCGGTGCCGATGATGACGCTCTCAACATCAGCGACCTTCGCAACCAGCTTACCGGTCTTGCTTACGACGGCGGTCCCTGTGGTTCCAATGGTAATGCCATAGGTGACGACGGGCCCGGAGGAGACGGTGCCGCCCACGGTAAGGCCGCCGTCCACCCTGACTGTGCCGTCCACCTTGAGCGTCACGCCGGTAGGCACGACCAACGTCCCAGTCGCGTCGACCGTAAACGTGTCGTGTTCGCCAAGCGTCTCGACCTTGGGGTTCCTCCCATTATCCGCCAGAACCGTCACCGTGCCGGCTTTCACCGCGTAGGCGGTTCCGCCCGTGGCGCCATTCGGAGCGATTTCAAGCGTCGCGCCTGCGGGCACCAAGTAGACGCCGTTGGCTCCAACGTACTTGAACGAGCTAACCGTCACGGTGCTGCCGTTCTTCACGGTCAGCTTGCCGGTGGTCGGAGGCGTTGTGCCTGTAAGAGTTAAGCTCGCGCCATTCACGACGAGTTCGCCCGGCCCGGCGATGGTGGCCGCGCTCAGCGTGCCCTCCACGGTGACCGTACCGTTCACGCCGAGGCCGGCGCTCACGGTGAGCGATTTCCCGCTGGCGACGTCAATGTAGCCTGCAAGGAGGCTGCCGGTAACTGTCACCGTAGTCCCCGTCGCAGGAGGAGACAGCGTAACTTTGCCGGTCGCGGCAAGGCTGGTGATGGTTAAAGCGGCGATTTGAATGTCCACATTGCCTATAACGGTGAGACTTTTGCCGCTCAGCGCAGAGGCTAGTACCCAATACCCTGATCCAGGGTCGTCTGTGGCGATAACCAGATCCCCCACGATAGCCTTCGCTGTTTCAGAAGCAAAGGTAACTTGCCTGCTGTTTTCGGGTGCCGCCGCCGGAACCTGGTTCGTAACCGTGACAGCGGGACTGGCAAGCACCGCCGCAGGGGCAACAATGGTCCCGCTCCCGGCAATACGCGCCGACGAGTCGGCAACGTTCAAGCTGCTCGCATCGCTCACCACCAG
>JAITMZ010000055.1 GCA_031290725.1 Spirochaetaceae bacterium | reverse complement strand
TGAAGGACACGGCGCTTATCAGCGTGGCCGGGCCGGGGATGAAAGGACGAAACGGCATGGCGGCACGCACCTTCCGGGCGGTATCCGGCGCGGGCATCTCGGTGCTGCTGATCACCCAGTCCAGCTCGGAATACACCATCTCCTTCTGTGTGCATAAAAACCAGGCGTCCCACGGGGTGACGGCCCTGGAAACCGAATTCGACCTGGAAATCCAGGCGGGGCTGGTGAACCCCATCGAATCCCGCACGGACAGCGCCATCGTGTCCATCATCGGGGACGGAATGAAGCACCAGCGCGGGGTGGCGGGCACCTTCTTCAGCGCCCTGGCATTCAGCGACATCAACATCCGGGCCATCGCACAGGGGTCCGCGGAGCGGTCCATCAGCGCGGTGATCGACGTGAAATCCGGGGACACGGCGGTACGGATCGCCCACCGCTTCTTTTTCAATACCGCCCAGACCATCGAACTGTTCGTCTTCGGGGTGGGCACCATCGGCGGCTGCCTGCTGAACCAGATCCGCGACCAGATGGACGGCCTGGTCCGGCAAAAAATCGAAATCAAAGTGCTGGGGATTGCCCGGAGCGCCCACATGCTTTTGGACACCGGCGGCGGCATTGATTTAGCGGACTGGCGGGGTGCCCTGGAGGCATCGGCGCAGAAGACTTCTCTGGTCGAGGTGCTGGAATACGTGCGGGAGGTGAAGCCCCTGAACCCGGTCTTTGTGGACTGCACGGCGTCGGCGGCCATCCCGGAGCACTACGCCGACATCCTCCATGCGGGCTGCCACATCGCCACGCCCAACAAAAGGGCCAACTCCATGTCCCTGGCGGTGTACCACAGCCTGCGCGACCTGGCCAACGCCAAACAGCGGCGCTTCCTGTACGAGACCAATGTGGGTGCGGGGCTGCCCATCATCGACACCCTGCAAAACCTGTTCAAAAGCGGGGACAGCCTCACCGCCTTCTCCGGCATCATGTCGGGCTCCCTGTCCTACATCTTCGGCCGGCTGGACGACGGGGTGCCCTTTAGCCAGGCGATTCTGGAAGCCAGGGACAAGCAATACACCGAGCCTGACCCCCGGGACGATTTGTCCGGCATGGACGTGGCGCGGAAGGCCCTGATTATCGCCCGGGAAGCGGGCCTGCCCCTGGAATTGTCCGACATCAAGATACACCGCGTGTTCCCTCCGGATTTCGACGATTCCGGCACGGTGGAAGAATTTATGAAAAAGCTGCCCCTGGCGGACGGTTATTTTGCGGAGTACATGAAGCGGCTGCAACGGGAGGGCAAAACTCTGCGGATGGGCGCGTCCATCCGCAACGGGCAGTGCACAGTGGGGGCGCTGGAGGTGGGCGCGGACAATCCGCTCTACGCCGTGAAGAACTGCGAGAATGCCTTTGTATTCACCACCGTGCGCTACAGCCCGATTCCGTTGTCCATCCGGGGCTACGGTGCCGGGGCGGCGGTAACCGCTGCGGGAGTGTTCGGCGACATCCTCCGCACCGTATCCTGGAACCCCAAGGAAAGCGCTGATTAACAAGGAGTTTTCACCGCGAAGTCGAAGAAGTTCAGGAGGAAAGGTTAGTTATCTCCCTATATTTTCAAGACTTTACTTTTTCGACTTTGCGGTGAAATTTACTTTTAATTTTGAGTTAATCAGCGTGTCCCTCAGGCCCGGTAAACTCCCCTGATCTCCGCCGCCTTCTTTTGACCCCTTTAAATCACCCAATCCCAGCCCGTATCGCCGTTTTCAGCTGCTGCATCTGGCGCGACGGCCCCCGAATCCGCATCGGTTTGCAGGCGCTCTTCGTTTTTCACTATCACCCGGCTGTGGGGTGCCACCGATTTGGTGATGAAGGTGCTGGACCCGATCACCGCCCCCTCACCGATCACCGTGGTGCCCCCAAAAATCGATGCGCCGGAATAAATCGTCACGCGATCTTCAATGGTGGGATGCCGTTTGGTGCCCCGCAACGACTGACCACCCCGGGTGGAGTGGCCCCCCAGGGTGACTCCCTGGTATATTTTTACATGGTCGCCGATCACCGTGGTCTCCCCGATGACAATTCCCGTACCATGGTCGATAAAAAAATAGTGCCCGATGGATGCGCCGGGATGGATGTCGATACCGGTCACACTGTGGGCGTGCTCGGTCATGATCCGGGGAATCAGGGGCACCCCCAGGGTGTACAGCACGTGGGCCAGGCGGTAAGCCATGATGGCGTAGATACCCGGATAAGAGGTAATGATCTCATCCAGTCCGGAGGCCGCAGGGTCGCCGTCAAAGGCCGCTTGTACGTCTTGGGCAAGATACGCACGTACTTCCGGCAGGGCCGACAAAAACTGGAATGTTCGTTCCTCCGCCAATGTCCCGGCACCGCACTTCACCCCAGCGTGCTCCAGCGCCCGGGCGGCCTGTTCCGACAGTGAGTACTGTACTTCTTCCAGGATATTTCCGGCGTAGTATTCTAGGGTTTCCCGGGAAACGTGTTTCTTCCCGAAAAAGCCGGGAAACACCAAAATCTGTAGCCGACCCAAATCCTCGATGATGTGGCTGCGGTTCAAAAAGATGTCCGAATCCGCCTTAATGATGTCCCCGTACTCCCGGTAACTTTTGGTCAGAGACATGGCCATCAGTTTTATGTTCCCGGCAATTGTGTTGTCCATAGTCGTTTTATTCCTATCAAATTTGTAGGTAAAATATCACAATTAAAAAAATAAGTCAAGGGCCGCACAAGTGGACCCAGCATTTCTAAATTCAAACCCTTTTTTAATGCCCCGCTTTGGTAAAAATGGCAGAAAACATAACTTCCGGCAGGCTAACCAAATCCCTTCTCCGTGCCTCCGTGTGAGGAATTGGGAAAAATCTCAGTGCATCCGCGCGCTTCCCGGTCTAAGCCATCACCAGCGCCGCGAACAGCAGCGCCCCCCCGATAAGCATCCGGGCGCTCATCACTTCACCCAAAAACAGCGCGGAGAACAGCGCCCCAAAGACCGCCTCGGTGGACAAAAACACCGCCGCCGTGCTGGAAGCCACGTATTTTTGCGCCACGTTTTGCAGCACAAAGGTCAGCGCGGTGCTAAAAACCCCCAGGTAGCCCATGGCCAGGATGGCGTTCAGGGACGCGGCGGCAGCCGGGAAGGAGCCGTCGTAGAGGGGGGCGAAAAGCCAGGACAACAGGGCCGCCACAGCAATCTGGAGCGTTGCCAGCGTCAGGGGCGAGTCGCCGGTCTGGGTCCAGCGGGCGATAAAAAACAAATGCAGCGCGTACCAGAACCCGCAGACGAGGGTGAGGGCGTCGCCCTTGTTCATGCTCAGGTCGTCCCGAAGGGACAGAAGGCCTATCCCCACGATAGCCAGCGCCGCCGCCGCGAACACACGCGCTCTGGGCCGCCGCCTGCCCAATGCCCAGGCGATGAGCGGCACCAGAATCACGTAGACCGCGGTGAGAAAGGCGTTTTTGCCGGCGGTGGTATATTGGCAGCCGATGGTCTGGAAGGCATAAGCCGCAAACAGAAACACGCCCAGTATCAAACTGTGGCGCAGCTCGGAGCGGTCGGCCCCGGCGATGTTCCGGCGGAAGATGACGGCCAGAATCGCTGCGGCTATGGTAAACCTGAAGGCCATCATGTAGAGGGGCGGGATTATGTCCAGGGATTTTTTGACCACCGCAAAGCCGGTGCCCCAGATAATCGCGCATAAAAGCATCCCCGCGCAGGCCAACACGCTGTTTTTCGCAAGAACCCCGGACTGCCGCCTTGTGTTTTTTTTCATACTGTGGTATACTAACACAGAAACCAAAAAATGTCAGCGCCCCCACGGGCAGCGCCGGCAACACACACGAGGAGACTATATGGAACCTGTTAACGTGGGCATTCTGTCGGTGGTACCGCCGATAATCGCCATCGCCCTGGCGCTGATCACCAAAGAAGTGATCTTTTCCCTCATGCTGGGAATCGTTTCCGGCACCGTTATCTACAGCTTTGCCGCGGGCCTGGGGTTCACCGGCATTTTTACCACCACCATCAACTTGATGATCGCCAGGGTGGGAGAAAACGCCTCCATGGTAATCTTCTTGGCCATGCTGGGCGCTCTGGTGGCCATCATTACCAAGGCCGGCGGCTCCAGGGCCTACGGGAACTGGGCGGCCAAGCGCCTCAAAAGCGCCCAAAGCGCGGGGGTCACTACGGTGCTGCTGGGTATCATCATCTTCATAGACGACTACTTCAACTGCCTGACCGTGGGCACGGTGATGCGCCCCGTGACGGACCGCTTCAAGATTTCCCGGGAAAAACTGGCCTACCTGATCGACGCCACCGCCGCGCCGGTGTGCATCATCGCGCCCATTTCGTCCTGGGCCGCATCGGTTATTTCCTATTATCCAACCGCCACGGGGATTACGGGAATGCAGGCCTTTGTAAGCGCCATCCCGATGAATCTCTACGCCGTGCTCACCCTGGTGATGGTTGCGTGGCTGGTGCTGCGCAAAAACGCCGACTACGGCCCCATGGCCCAGGCGGAGATTCGCGCCAAACAGAGCGAAGTCGGCGCCGGGGCAAACGCCCCTGCCGGGGACGAACTGTCCCTGATACAGGCGTCAGAAAAGGGGACGGTGTTTGATTTGGTGGTGCCGGTGATATTCCTGGTGATATTCTCGGTTCTTGCCATGCTTTTTTACGGCGGCTACTGGGAAGGCTCAGACAAGGGCATTTTCGCGGCTTTTGGCGATACCAACGCCGGCGCCGCCCTGTCGCTGGGCGGGTTTTGCGCCATTTTCGTGACCTTCTTCCTGTTTGTCCCCCGGAAACTCCTGAACCTGAAGGAATTCTTTGAGGCGGTGGTTTCCGGCGTGAAGTCCATGGTGCCCGCCCTAGTGATTTTGGCCCTGGCGTGGACTATCAGCGGGGTGTGCCGGAATCTCCTGATGACCGGTCAGTATGTGGCGGGGGTGGTGCAGCATTCCAATATTCCCCCGGCGCTCATTCCGGCGATCATGTTCGTCATTGCGGCGGCGCTGTCCTTTGCCACGGGCACTTCCTGGGGCACTTTCGGCATCCTGATACCCATCACCATCGCCGTGTGCGACATCGTGGCGCCCTATCTGTCCATTACTTCCCTGTCGGCGGTGATGGCGGGGTCGGTTTTTGGAGACCACTGTTCGCCCATTTCGGACACCACCATTCTGTCGTCCACCGGCGCGGGCTGCCGCCACATAGACCACGTGGCTACGCAGATTCCTTACGCCCTCACGGTGGCGTCGGTGTGCTTTGCGGGCTACATTGTGGCGGGTTTCACGGCGCTGCTGGGTTTCGGCGTCAGCGTGCTGATCACGTTAGGTTTCTCGCTGGCAATGCTCTTTGTGCTGCTGGCGGCCCTCCCGAAGGTATGGAAACGGACAAGGTAAATTACCAGGCGGAGATTTTCGCCAATCGTCTGAGAAAGCGCTACTCCCATTTGAAAAAATGGGCGCGGCGCACGGGCGCGGGAGTTTTTCGCCTCTATGACCGGGACATTCCCGAGATTCCCCTGGCGTGCGACCTGTATTGCCTGGAAACCGGCGGGGAAGATATTTCCCTCCATTCCCCGGCGGAGGCGGCGTACCTGTTGATGTATCTGTACCAGCGGCCCTATGAGAAGGACGCTGCGGATGAAGCTGTCTGGCTGGATTCCATGGCCAACGCCGCAGCGGGGGCGCTGGATATCCCGGGCGTCCGCATCCTGCGCAAAGTGCGAAGACGGCAGCGCGGTGCCGCCCAGTACGAAAAAACAATGGATCCGGCACCGGTGACAGGCCTGGTGCGCGAACAGGGGCTGCGCTTTCTGGTTGACCTCACGTCCCATCTGGATACCGGCCTGTTTCCTGACCATCGCCCCCTGCGGGACCTGGTGCGCCGGGAGTCCGCCGGAAAACGGGTTTTGAATTTGTTCTGCTACACCGGCGCTTTTTCGGTGTACGCCGCCTCCGGGGGCGCGCGAGTCGTGACTTCAGTAGACCTATCCCGCACCTACCTGGAGAAAGCCCGACAAAACATGGCCATCAACGGCTTTGCGGGCCAACGGGACATCGCCTTTGTCCGGAACGACGTGTCCGCCTTCCTGGCCGGAGCCGCGGGGAAGGGCGGGCGCTGGGATATAATCGTGTTGGACAGCCCAACCTTCTCAAACTCAAAGGCCGTGGAGGGTGTACTGGACATAAACGCCCAGTGGCCTGCGCTTGTGCGCGCCTGCCTGGCCGTGCTGGAATCGCCGGGCACCCTCTTTTTCTCCACCAACAGCCGCCGCCTCAAGTTTGACCCCGCCGTGCTGCCCCGCAGCCTCGCGGTGACAGACATCAGCGGCCGCACCATCCCCGAGGACTTTTCGCACCTCCCCCACCGCGTGTGGCGGATCGACTCGCGGTGTGCCGGGGATTCTGGTGTCTGGGATTCCGCGCCTACTATAAGCGCTGAACGGTGGTTGAGGGTGACCGCTATGTCGTGCCAGACGGCCATAGTAGAGAAGATACGGGGGGAAAAGCGGACTACATTCTGGCGGTGAAAGACAACCAAACCGACCCTGCACCGGAACATCAAGGATTTTTTTTGAGGGGATGGAGCGCGGGGAAATCCACGGCATACCGGAGAAGGAGGAAAGACAAGGAGATTTTAGACGCAGACTTTTTCGACTTTGCGGTGAAAAACTTTTAAACTTTGGCAATTTTTGAGTGGTAAAAAATAAATGCCGGTGCCCTGTTACCGGGTCTGCACCGGTAGACACAAATTCTTTTTTGTGATATACTATTTCCGGATTATGTACGAACACCTAACTGAAACGATGAAGTCGCGGTATACACATACGTCCTCGTTTTATTCCGGTCTTGCCCTGATGGTTATCGACGGGATCGCCGTGATGCTTTGTTTCGGCGCCAGTTTTTTTATCGTCAACCTCATCGACCACACCGTGATCGATTTTCGATCCTTCGTAACCTACTGGGTGTATTTACCGGCGATTCTGGCGGTGTTTTATGCGGTCAAGCTGTATCCCGGCCTCATGCTGGCCCCCGGGGATGAGCTGTACCGGTTCACCCTTTGCAGTGCCGCCGGTTTTACCGGTATCGCCATCTCCATCGCGGTAGAAACCGAGAACCGCGATGCCATCGGCGTGGCCATGATTCTGGCTATACCCATTGCCAGTATGTTGCTGCCCCTGGGCCGGGAGATTGGGCGCCGTTTTTTTGCGCATTTCCCCTGGTGGGGGGTGCCCGCGATCATCTACTACAAAAATCGCGAGGGGGACCAGATCGTCAACCGGTTGCTCAAACACCCCGAGTTCGGCTATCGGCCGGTTTTGATCCTGAACACCGGAGACGAAGCTCCTGCGGACTACCAGGATATCCCCGTAACCCGGCCGGACGAGAAGATCCATGAAATCATTCGCAGCCTCAGGATAAAAACCGCAATCCTGGTGGAAAGCCGGGACGACCCCATCAGCAACAAACCCCTGGGGGACACGATCATGAACCTGTACCGCTACACGGTACTGATCCCCTACACTCAAAACATATCCACCGTGTCCATTTCCATCCGGGACTTCGGCGGCATTCTCGGTTTTGCCTCAACCCACAACCTGACCCGGCGGGGAAACATCTTCCTTAAACGCTGTACGGACATTGTTCTGGTGCTCATCAGTTCTCCCCTGGTGCTGCCCATCACGGCGGTTGTCGCCATGCTCGTGAAGCTCACCTCTCCGGGGCCGGTATTTTACGGCCATGTCCGGAGCGGCAAAAACGGCAAGCTCTTCCGGACATGGAAATTTCGTACCATGGTGCTGAATGCGGAAAAAAAGCTCAAAGAAATACTGAATAACGACCCACAGGCACGGAAAGAATGGGAAGAAAACCAGAAGCTGGAAAATGACCCCCGCATCACACCTCTGGGCAAATTCTTGCGTAAAACCAGCCTGGACGAGATTCCCCAATTATGGAACATCTTCACCGGCCAGATGAGTCTGGTGGGGCCCCGGCCGGTTACCGAGGGAGAGCTGGAAAAATACGGCGATAAGGCCAAGTATATCCTGGCGGTGACCCCCGGCCTTTCCGGGATGTGGCAAATATCGGGACGATCCGGCACGGGTTATGAACAGCGCATTATGCTGGACACCTATTACATACAAAACTGGTCCATCTGGCTTGACGGCTGGATCCTCATCAAAACCATCGGTGTCGTGCTGAACACAAAAGGGGCATACTAATTGAAAAAGCTCGTGGTATTTCTTGCCGTCTTATTCTGTTTTTTTGTGCTCCCCGCGGAGCAATATCGCATCGGGGACATCCGTTATGAGCTTATGGGGCGCACCAAGGCCTATGCCCTAGGTTTGGCGGTGGAGGTGGACCAAAAGCGGGTGTTTGATTCCCTGGTTGACCTGGACATTTACGTTGCCAAAATACGCCGAGAACTGGTAAACCAGCGAGTTTTTGATGTGGCGGAGATCGTGTATGAATTGCCTCAGAATGACGGCAATGCGGATTCCGGGACTTCCGCCACCCCAATTCCGGTTATGATTACCATCATGGCCAGGGACACCTTCAATTTTATCGTGATTCCTTACCCAAAATACGATTCCAACAGCGGCTGGGACATTAAACTGAAACTCAAGGACTACAATTTCCTTGGCCTCATGCAGACCCTCACCGCCGACCTGGTATACCAGTATACAGATGAATCTGAAAACAAAATCGGCTTTAACCTTGATTACTCCTTTCCCTTTAAGCTTTCACCCTTTGACGCCCAGTGGCTGAATTCGGTGAGTTTTTCCTATACCATCGGTGAGAGTGAGCCCGAATACGGGTGGACCACGGGTCTCAAGCTGGTTTTCCCCCTGGATGTTATCGACCTGGAATTCACGGTGGAGCACGGCCTGTCCCGAAATTTTGATTACGATTGGGATAACTGGAACAATGCCGACAACAAGCAGTACAATGACGGGTTTTACTTCACCGACTCGGCGAAATTTGCCGTGCCCATTGCGCTGACTGAATTTGTAGGTGTCTCCAGGGTGTACTTCACCCCCGACGTGCATTTTTCCTATAACTGGGACCCCACCGACGGGGTGATCAAGCATCCCGATCTGAGGGGCCCGGTTTTGGGCACCGGCTACTCGCTGTCCACAAGCCACATCGATTGGATAGGGAATTACCGGAAAGGATTTTCCCTATCCGCCGGTCAGAGTCTGGACTATAGTTTTAACGATACCGTGGAGGACAAAATCGTGCCGTCCGTAAGCATTGCACTCAGCGGCTTTGGAGCGTTTAAGTACGCGTCCATCTCGGCCAGAATAAACCTTTTCTCCTATTTTTTGGCCGATTCAGCCACTGCCGAAATGAGTGGCCTGAATTCCAAACTGATCGGCACCTATCTGCGGGGTGTAAAGGACGACCAGCGGGGCAGCCGCACTCCGGCGGCTTTTGTGTTGAACGGCGATCTGCCGGTAAAAGTGGTCTCTACCAATTGGCGCGGCTGGTGGAAAACCGTGACCAGACATACTGCGCCCGGCTGGTTCCGGTTCTTCGATTTTGAATTGCAGGCATCGCCCTTTTTTGACATGGCCCTTACCCGAAATACTCTGGATTCGACTGATCATAAGCCCCGGGATTTTTCCCTCAAGGACGGCTGGTATTCTGCGGGCATGGAATTTTTGATATTTCCCGCGCGCTGGCGGAGTCTGGTAGTGCGGGTGAGCGGCGGCGTGGATTTGACGCGCTTCGGGCCCTCCAGCAAAATACTGAACAAGGTTATCAAGCCGGACATGGATTGGCGGGAAAGTGTTTCCAAATACGAACTGTTTTTCGGAATCGGCCTGTTTTACTAAGGGGCACCTCTAAAAACTTCAGTTTTTTGAGGGGTTCCGATTTAATCTTCCCGCCGGTCGAAATTCGCCAGCAGCTCCAGGTGATGGGTTTGGGGGTAAAAATCGAAAAACCGCAGCGCCGAAAGCCGATATCCCGCGCCGCACAGGATAGCCGCGTCCCTGGCCAGGGTGACGGGGTTGCATGACACATAGCGAATCCGCGGGATTTTTGCCCCGCAGAGCCACCGGGCGGTCTCTGGTTCCAGGCCGGTTCGCGGCGGGTCGGCCACCACGGCGTCAAAACGGGCGGCGGCATTTTGTTTTACCCAATCTCGGGCGCTTTGGGCAAAGGCCGTGCAGCGGGACAGGACGGACATTTCCCGAAGATTCTGCACAGCCCAGGCCACGGACGTTGGGTTTTGCTCCACCGTGGTCACCCGATCAAAGGCATCCAGCAGAAACCCCGCGAAAACCCCCGCACCGCTGTACATATCCAGGGCTTCGCCGCCAGAAAGACCCCGGCATACCTCCGGTATCATCCGTTCCGCCAGAGGCAGATTGGACTGGAAGAAGCCCCCCACGTCAAAGCGGAAGGTTTTATCCAGAAGCCGGGCCTCACACACCGGGTCTCCCAAGCCTTCCGCCGCCACGCCCCCTGTGCCGGCAAAAAGGTTCCACCGTGCCAGTTTAATGGAAGAAAATGCATGTTTTTGGAGCATTCTCCGGATCGCCCCCACCGCTGCGGGACAGTCCGGCGGCACCGTCCTCCGATGAAATTGAAAGCGCGACCGGTATTCCCAGGGACTTCCGGTGATTGTCTCCACAGGCGGGATTGCGCAGCCGGCCCTGCGGAAAGTGTCCTGGAGTATGTCCAGCTTTATTTTTGTCTGACAATCGGATAAAGCGATTTGCAGATCGCAGCCGCCGCAGTACCCACAGCGCGGCGGGATGCGGTGGGGCGATGCTTCCATGATTTCCGTGATTTCGCCCCGGAGAAAGTCCTTTTTCCCGCGGGTCACCCGGATTTTCACCCGCTCTCCGGGCAATGACCGGGGCACAAAGACCACCCTGCCGTCCTCCAGATGGCCCATGCCGTCGCCCAGGGCAATAATTTTTTCGATGGTGATGATTCCCCGGTCTATCACGGGCTGTCCCCCTTGCCCAAAATATAGCTGACCATCCCCTCCGGTAGGATGTCCCGGTAGAGCTGGCCGTACGCGGCGGCGGCGGCGAGGAGCCGGCGTCCGTAATCCCTGGTTTCGGCATAGGGCAGGCTTTCCAAAAAGAGGTCGGGGGCGGTGTCCGGCAATTTTGACGCGCGGATCCAGGTACGGACCCGGTTCAACCCCGCGTTATAGGCAAAGGCCGCCGGGAGTATTGCGCCGTCCAGCCGTTTGGTCAAATCCGCCAAATACCAGGCACCGAAACGAAGGTTGGTACGGGCGTCGTCCACGTCGTAGACCCCCACCCCAAGGCGCCTGGCGATGTCTGCGGCTGTCTCCGGCATAAGCTGGGTAAGGCCCCGGGCGGCAGCGTGGGAAGAGGCGGTGCGTTCAAAAAGGCTTTCGGTACGTACCAGGGCATACAGGAGATAATCCGGCAGGCCGGATTCGGCTGCGGCATCTTCGATTTCTTCCAAAAAGAAGCGGGGGTACAAAAGGCGCCATTCCCTTGAATCCGGAGATAGGGGCGTCCCGGCGGCGGAGTACAGGGCGATCCGGATCCCCTGTACCTGAAAGACCTCGTCGCCGCTTTGTTCAAGATATTCCGCCAGGGCCATCCCCACGTCTGCACCGATCCGTTCCCGCTCCTTCAGCCATTCGGAATACACCCGTTCCGGAAACTCGAATTCGGCGTACCCCCGCAGAAGCCGCCCCAATCCCTGATCTGCGGAGTCGGCGGCGGGGGTGTTTGCAGTGGACGCGGCGGTGAAGGCGATGGTTTTGACCTGGGTGTTGCCGCCGGAATCCAAGCAGGATGCAGCCAGGAGCTTGTAGTATAAATCATCCCCGGATTCGCAGGCTCGGCGGAACCAGGTTTGGGCCGCACCTGCGGGGTCGTCGATTTCCGCCGGTTTTACCAACCCCGTTTCCACCAGCCGTCCCGCCAGGTATGCGTATTTTGATCCTGTGCCGGTGCCGGACAGGGCGATCACCGTCGGCGCGATACGGTAAAAAGCCTCCCAACGGGCGTCCTGAAACAGACGGGCGGCGAGATTTTCAAAAAAGCCCTGGAAGGCGCGCCGGTTGCTTATCTCCGCAGGAAGCCGGGGCAAGGCCTGAAGCACCTCATCCGGCGATGACTTGAGGAGAATCGTCAGGTAATACCACAGGGCGTCGTCTTTTTGACCCGGAGTGGGCGCCCTTTGCACGGCCTCCAAAAAACGTTCCGCGGCGATCAGGGCGTTTTTTTCACCGCTCCGGTCGTATAACCGTCCGGCATAGAACAGGGCGGCGTAGGCGGTTTCGTCATTTTGGGCAAGCCGGGCCGTGCGCTCACAGAACAACGCATTTTTGACAAAATCAATGGGTTTTTCAGAATCCGACTGGCCGTAGAGCAGCGTCCGTCCCAGGTCTGAAACAAGGACCGCCGGAAGGGCAGCCGCAAAGGCAGCCGGGTCGTCGTGGTTTGCCAGTATGCCGGTGAGCAGGGCGGCGGCCTCCCCGTAGCTGCGCCGGAACAAGGCGGAGCGGAAGCGGGCTAGGGCGATGGTGCCCTCCGAAAGCTTTTCCGCCATACCGGGGGCAAACAATTCGGTACACAACGCCTGATGGTACCGGGTGAACGGCGTTTCGGTGAGCCAGGGGGAACATTCCGAAGAAAAATCCCGGTTATCTTTCCGGAGCAACGCCGTCAGCCGGAGATACACCAATTCCGGCGGTGCCTGGCCTGGGGTATCCCGGTGTATATCCTGGGTGATGGTAAGTATTCTACCCAATTTCCCCGCAGCAAAACAGGCCCGGGCGGCCGTGAGCCGGGCATCATTGTCCTGCCAGGTACCGGCGAAACGCAGGGCTTCCCGCACCCGCTCCTCCGGGGCGCCCAGCTTTACCAGCTCCTCACCGCACCTTCTGCTGAACACCGGAGACCCGTGTTGTGCCCCCAGCCGGAAAAACCGTTCCGCATTGATCGGAGAGCCGGAACGAAGGGCATCCAGGCCGGAAAAATAGTAATAATCCGCCGTATCCGAAATATCCCCCGTGGCGGTATCCCGGCAGCCCGCAAAAAGCAGCGGGACCAAGAGCCAGTACCAAACCCGACGGATATTAGCGAGGCGGAATGAGAATAATCGTACCCGCAATGATTCTGTCCGGATTTTTAATCCCATTATACCTGGAGATTACCCTGTATTGCCAAGGATTTTTGTAGTAGGTTCCCGCCAAATCCCAGAGGGTGTCTCCCCATTTTATTCGGTAACGTACCGCCTCCTGGGCCGGATTTGCCGGTTTTGGCTTGGCCGGGACGACCGAATCGGGCACCTTGGTCACCACGGATGACGGCGGAGCAGGGGGCGGTGCCTCTATGCGAACCGGCGGCGGCTCGGGTTGTGCCGGCGTATCCGTATTCACCCGCACCTCGTCCTTCTGGACAGTTTGGACGACTGAATCGAAGGCCGCATCCGGGAGAGACTCCCGTTTTGGGGGCCGGAGGAACAGGGAAAAACACAATATAGCCGCACAAATAAGGGCACAGATGATGCAGATCGGTATCCAGGGGCAGGATTTTTTTTGCGGCGCTTCGTCCCCATCGACCTCCGGCCGGTTCGGTTCCAGATCGGCGACAAAGAGGTCTTTCTCCACAAGTTCACCGGGGAAGGATTCCGCCGCCGGATTTTCTTCCGCTTCCGCCGGGAAAGGGGTTTCCGGCTCCGGGTGGGGGGGAGAATCGTCACCGCCAAAATTGACGAAATCCCCATCGGCCAACCGGTAGTCCGGCGTATTTGACACGGACAAAGAAAACGGCTGCACAGCGGCGTGGGGGATTTGTTTTATGCTCCGGCTGCCCGATTTTTCTTCGAACAAATCAGCCCACAGAATGCCCGTTTCATCCACCGAAAGGGTGAGGTCTATATCCAATTCGCCCTTTGACTGGGCCGCCAAGCGGTCCAACTGGAGGGAGCCCACATATTCGGCATCCGCCATCAGGCTGCCGACCGACCGGTACAGATCCACATGCACTTCGGTCTGCCCGTCCCGCATCGTTGAGAGGCCAAGTTTTTTTGTCCCGACTTCATTTTCCGGAATGACCGGATAAAAGGTACCGTCGGCAAGTTTTATTCCTATATTTTTGCCCATGCTGCCACCTTCTTCTTTAAAGTATACACTAAAAAATTAAAAAAGTCAACACTGCATAGGAACGGAATTCCAGGCGCAAGTAATTGACACTGCTGCCCGGAGTGTGATAGGCTTCCCGTATATGAACCACTTTTCTTTGGCTTTTGACGTGGGTACCACTAACCTTGACGGCAGGCTGTACCCCGCTGCCGGCGATTCACCCGCCGCGGTCATCCGGGAGCGAAACGCCCAACGCCGCTGGGGGGCGGACATCATCTCCCGCATACAATTTGCCAACACCAACGACGCGCAGGGCGCACTTCTCCAACGGACGCTCCTGACCCAGATCGCACAAATGACAACGTCGCTCCTGGCCCAGGCCGGGGGGGGCGTGGTGGACCGGGCGGTGCTGGTGGGAAACACCGCGATGCTGCACTTCTTGTGCGGCCTGTCTGTCAAAGGCCTGGGTGCCGCACCATTTGCCCCCTCATCATTCTTTGGCAGCCACATCACCTGGGGGGAACTCTGGGGCGCCCCGGATCAGACGGCGGCCATCCCTCCGGAGGCGAGGGTGTTCATCCCCCCCTGCACCGGCGCTTTTACCGGCGCAGACCTGACGGCGGCGCTTACGACCCTGGAAAACCGGAAGGGAATTGATGCGCCCTTCTTTCTGGCCGACCTGGGGACCAACTGCGAGGTCGCTTTCCACGGCGCGGGGCAGGAGGGGACGATACTGGCGGCGTCGGCAGCGGCGGGACCGGCTTTTGAGGGGGGGGCGGTGAGTATGGATTTGCCGGGAAGCGCCCTGGTGACGGCTCTGGCGGCGGCACTGGATAACGGACGCATTGACCGCACCGGGCGGCTGGCGCCGCAGGCGGCGGACGGCGGCTCTGGCTTTACCCAAGGCGACGTGCGGGCGCTACAGTTGGCAAAAGCAGCGGTGTGCGCGGCTCTGGCGATTCTGGCGGGCGAGGCTGGGGACCCGTCCCTCAGGGATGCGCCCCTCTACCTGTGCGGTGCCTTTGGAGATGCCATCGTCCCGGCGGCGGCAGCGCGTATCGGCCTGGTGCCGGCACGGTTTATGGGGCGCGTCATTCCGACGGGAAATGCGGCGCTGGATGGTGCGGCGCTGATGCTGGGGGACGGCGATGCGCAGCAGGCGGCGATGTGTATCGCGGGCCGTACACGACCCGTGGAACTCGCCGCAGACCCGCGCTTCCCGAAAGCCTTCATGGACGCCCTTGATTTTTCTGAAAACCTGTAGTATTCTAGATTTGAATCGGAACACTTCAAAAAATTGAAGTTTTTAGAAGTGCCCTCTATTAAGATGCTCGTTTGGAGGCTATATGGCAGAAGAATTCGCGTTTGATATTACCCAGCAGTTGGGGGTCGTCGTTAGCGGCAAAGGGGGGTGGGCCACGGAGCTGAACATGGTGTCCTGGAACGGCCGGGAGCCCAAGTACGATATTCGTCCCTGGTCGCCGGACCATCAAAAGATGGGTAAGGGAATCACCCTCACTAAGGAAGACCTGCAATCCCTGAAGGCACTGCTCAACACCCTGTCCCTCTGACAGAAAATCGACCCTGGGGGTTCGGTATGCCCTGGGGTCACTCCGCAGGATAGGGCCACAGCCGGCCGTCGTTTCCGCGCAGCAGGTATACCGGGCCTTCCGGACGGGCCTCTTCACCGGCGATGATCCCCTGGTGGAGCAGGATTTTGCCACCCCCGCCGGGCAGGTCCACGGCGTATTTGGGCAAGGCCAGACCGGAGACCAGGGGCTTCAACTCATCATATATCTCCAGGCCCCGGCGAAGGGGTACCCGGAAATGGGCGGTACCGGGGGTGAGGTCTATCTGGAACAGATAGCAGGGCGACATGCCCAGGTCGACGCAGCGGGTAAACAGTTCCGCCAGGGTGGGGGCGTGGTCGTTTACCCCGGCAAGGAGCACGGTCTGGGTGTGCACGGGGATGCCCGCGTCAACGCAGGCGGCCAGACGGTCAGCCGCGGGACTTTCCAGCTCCGCCGGGTGATTCACGTGTACCACCATCCGCAGGGGGCGCCATCTCCTTAACAGCGCGACGCAGCGGTCATCCAGGCGGAGAGGGTGCACCGTGGGAGCGCGGGTGCAGACCCGGAGAAGGATGCCGGGCCGGGCATCGCGGAGGGCGGAGAATAGGCGCTCCAGGGTTTGATCGTCCGCAGTCAAGGGGTCTCCGCCGGAGAGAAGAATTTCCCGCACTTCCCCGTGGGCCCGTAGGTATGAGAGCACCGGATCCAACTCGCTGTCACTGATGAACGGCGGGGGGGCGGCGCCGGC
>JAITMZ010000207.1 GCA_031290725.1 Spirochaetaceae bacterium | reverse complement strand
CACTGAACATTCCACAGCTAAAAACGCCCTTAAAGCCCACCTCTTATTTAGGGGCGAGGACGTTCAGGGCCACGCCCGCCCGCTCCCCTCCCAAGAAACCGTTCAGCGCCTCTAGTAGGCATGGTGATTACGCGATAAACATGGCGTCGCCGTAGGAAAAAAAACGATAGCGCCCCTCCACGGCGATGCGGTAGGCCTCCAATATTCGCTCCCGCCCGGTGCCGCCATCCCCGGCAACGGCGCTCACCAGCATGAGCAGCGTGGATTCCGGGGTGTGGAAGTTGGTGAACAGGGCATCCACCACCCGAAAGCGATACCCGGGGTAGATGAAAATCTCCGTGGTTCCTTCCCCGGCTTTCACCCCCTCCCCGGTGTGCCACGCCGATTCCAGCGTGCGCACCGAGGTGGTGCCCACCGCCAGAACTGGCCTGCCTTCCCCCCTGGCAGCATTGATCCGCTCCGCCGCCGCCTCGCTGATGCGGTAGACCTCCCGATGCATCACGTGGTCCTCCACCCGCTCGGTCCGCACCGGCAGAAAGGTGCCCAGCCCCACATGAAGCGTCACGCGCACCGCATCGATCCCCGCGTCCCCCAGGCACCGAAGCATATCTTGAGTGAAGTGAAGCCCCGCAGTGGGCGCTGCGGCGCTCCCCGGCTGCCGCGCGTAGACCGTTTGGTAGCGCTCCGAATCAACTTCTTCGTCGCTCCGGGCGATGTAGGGGGGTAGGGGGACGTGTCCAATCCGCTCGAACCAGTCTTCGTCCGGGGGAGAATTTGGGAAGGCCAGCTCCCGAAATTCGGTACCGGCGAAAGCGGGATTGTGTACCAAGACGGCCCGCTTTCCGTCGGCAAAGCAATAGGCCATACCGGGGCGATGGCGCCGGGCATTTTTCACCATCACCTGCCACACCGAAGAATACGGCGCGGGACAGTGGGCAATGGGGGCGATGAACAGGAATTCGGTTTGCGCGCCGCTGGATTCCTTCACGGCGAAGAGGCGGGATTTACGGACCCGGGAGTCGTTGAAGACCATGAGGGCGCCCTTGGGGATCAAGCCGGGGAGCTCGTCCATGCGGTGGTGGGCCACGCTGCCGGTGGCGCGGGAAAGGGTCATCAGTCTGTCGTCGCCCCGGACCCGGCTGGGGAACTGGGCGATTAAGTCCGGTGAAAGGTTAAAAGAGAAGTCTGTCCTGTCCATGGGTACCGTTCCCCGCAGCCGGTGCGATTTTCAGGTGGCGGTAGGCTTTTTCAGTGACCATGCGGCCCCGTCCTGTACGCTGCAACAGGCCGCACTGTATCAAAAACGGCTCGTAGTAGTCCTCCAGGGTATCCACGGCCTCGCTGATAGAGATGGCCAGGGTCTCCGCACCCACCGGCCCTCCGCCGAAATTGCGGATAATCGTGCGGAGTATCTCGCGGTCGTACTCCTCCAGTCCCAGAGCGTCGATCTCCAGACGCGCGAGCCCCGTCTCTACCACCGGCGCATTGATGTGCGCCACGGGGGCATCCTTTGTGGCAATTTGGGCAAAATCGCGCATACGCCGCAAAATTCGGTTGGCCACCCGGGGGGTCCCGCGGGAACAGGCGGCCATCATCTCCGCCGCATCGTCGGTCACCTCCACCTCCAGGATGCGGGCGGACCGTCGGATAATCGCCGCCAGGGACGCCGTATCGTAAAACCCGAAGCGCTGCACAATGCCAAACCGGCCGATGAGCGGACTGGACACCATCCCTGCCTTGGTGGTGGCCCCCACCAGGGTGAAGCGCGGAACCGGAATACGCACCGTGCGGGCAGCTACGCCCTGACCGATCACCCAGTCCAGTTCGTAGTCCTCCATGGCGATATTGAGCATCTCCTCAATGGCGGGTTTCAGCCGGTGGATTTCGTCGATAAAAAATACCGTACGCTCGCTGATGGTAGAGAGGATTCCCGCCAGATCCTTGGGTTTATCCAACGCCGGGGCGCTGGTGACCTTGAACTCCGCCCCCAATTCGTGGGCGGTGATTTGCGCCAAGGTGGTCTTGCCCAGCCCAGGCGGGCCGATGAGAAACAGGTGATCCAGCGCTTCCTTCCGGTTTCGCGCCGCCTGGATGAACACCCACAGGTTCGCCTTAATCTGCTCCTGGCCTATAAAGTCCGCCAGGAACTGGGGCCGCAGCGTGATGTCCTGCGAATCGTCGGGGTGCGGCGTGGAGACGCGGAGAATACCCTCATCGGCGGGGCGCTTTTGGGGCATGCTCACTTGTTTTTCGGCATGGTACCGGACAGATAGTCTCCCAGGGCCGTGCCGTAATCCCCGGCAATTTTCGCCACCGCCGCTCGATATGCCCGCTCCTCCGCCTCGGTCTGGGACAGATGCCCCTCCCGGCCGCTGATGTTGAAGGGGAACAGCACGGTTTTATTCGCCGTGTCGGTGAGGTTCGCGTCGACAATATAGCGGGTAAACTTGTTTCCCGCCGGATTTGGCAGGTCCACAGGCGCAAAGGACACCGTGACGGCCAGCATATAGCGCTCCCCGCCGTTTCCCGCACGGAAACCAGCCTGGGACAGCACCGACGTAAAGGCGCTTGTAATCCGCCCGCCGGAATCTTTGTCCACCACCACGTTCACCGGGATGAGCGCCGCCAGTTTTGCCCCCTGGCTGCGATATTCGTCCCCACTTTTCATGCCGCTCCGCCGGTCCGGTCCGTCCACCACTGCCAGCACCGTGGCGAACAGCTGGTCCGCATCAGCGATGGACGCTGCCAGGTTATACCGGGCCACACCCTCCAAGGTCGAGCGGTCGGCCTGGGGTACGTCGATGAGGCCGGCGATGAAGCGCTGGTCGGAATCTATCAGATCGCCGTAAATCCGGGCGGTTTTGCCCTTGTCCATCACCGCCACCGCATAGTGGGTATTTTTGCCGTCGAACCAGTAGCCGGTGATTTCCGCGCCAATCAGGGATTCCATGGCTGCGGAGGTCTGGATGGCTTCCTGTATTTCGCTGTTCTCCGCAGAAGAGATGCCGCCGCTTACCACGTTTTCCGAATACCGGGTCACCGTGCTGATGTTGCTGGACACCGACTGGCCGAAGACACCCGCCAAATTGCCCAAGGCGTTCCCCTCGGCCTGTCTGCGATTACCGCCGTAACCCACGGCGGCCAAGTATTTTGTC
>JAITMZ010000062.1 GCA_031290725.1 Spirochaetaceae bacterium | reverse complement strand
CATTTTTCTCACCTGCACCCTGGGTGCCTTCTGTGCGGACAATAGGAGTCAGGCACGGCTCGTGGAAGAACGGATCCGTTCCCTGCCGCAGAATCAAGCGGTGTGCGTGCTGGAGTCCTCTGTGGCGGGGGCGGAGATTTTTCTCAACGGTGTGTCCCTGGGGCTGACAGAACAGACCACGGGGCTCCGGTATGCCGCCCTGCGGATCAGCCACCTGGGGCCGGGAGTTTATTCCCTGAGTATAACCGCCCGGAATTACCAGACCCGGAACTTTCTGGTGGAGCTGGAACAGGGTAAAGAGAAGACCTACCATATTGATTTGACAAAGACCACAGGATTTTTGGTGCTCAGCGTCCTGCCGGCGGAAGCGGATTTATTCATCAATGGGCGGCCCACCCAGGCAGGGACGCTGGAGCTGGATCCGGGGGACTACACCCTGGAGGCACAGTTGTTCGGCGCCCGGCGGGAACGGAAAGAAGTGCGGATTCTGGCGGATACCCTCTCAAAGGTGGATTTCACCCTCCGGCGCGCGGCCCTGGCTCTGGAGGTTTTTACCGTCACCCCCCAGCGGTTTAACCCTGACAACCAGAGCACCGGTACCTGCGACATCTTTTTCCGGGTCACCGCTCCGTCCCAGGGTATGGTGAGCGTCTTTTCCGAGAGCCGTGAAGTGTGGCGGAAGGAAATCCCCCGGCTCACCGACTGGGATCACTGGGTTCACTGGGACGGCACCGACCTTTTCGGCGAAAAAGTGACTGACGGCAACTATACCGCCGTGGTTACCCTCACGGATCTCGCCACCGGAAGCACCTTCTCCGAGGAACAGCGCTTCATCGTGAGCAGGCAGCTCCAGTTGTTCGCCGCCCTGATACCCAGCGGCGGCGCGGGGTCCGGCGCTTCCAATGCGTCGCAAGCTCTCCCTTCGCATACCCGGCAGATTGGCCTGGGCATCTCCCCCGCATGGTACTGGCCCATCCTGGAGCAGTATACCTCAGATTTTTACCTGCCCATAACCTTCAGTTTCTCCATGGCGCCCACAAAAAAAATCGAATACACGGTGGCTGTCAGCGTGAGTCCCCTGCCGGATACCTATCGGCCCAACTCGATTCCCTTTGGAGGAGGAGTTCAGGTGAAACATTTGCTCATCCTGCGCCCGATTCAAGACCTGGGTTTTATCAAGCAGGGGGAATTCAGTTTTGGATACACGGTACATGTTAACTTTTCCTCAAAGGCCAGCGAACTGCCCGAAACGCCCCAGGGGATCGGTGCGGGTCTCCTCACCGGAATTTCTTCGGAGTACCCCGATTCAAATTGGTTTGCCGGGCTTAACGTGGATGCAACCATGCCGTTTTTTCTTCGAGACGGCTCCGGGGAAACGCAAACCGCCGATCTGCCCACCTGGCTCACCCTCTCCGCCATATTCAAATATCAGACCGCGCAGTTTGCCCGAATATTTTGGCTGTCAGACATAATATTCCTCTCGGGAACCTATCCCGGCATTCCCGACTACCCCAATGCGGTATCCATGGGGATGGAATATTTACTGAAGGTTTCCCGGCAAAACCTGGTGCTCTCCGGGGGAATCGTACTTACTTATCTGGTGGCAAAATTTAAAATCGCGCCCAGCGCCGGTTTCTGGTATTATTTTTAAATGTTTTTCGCCGATAATACAATACAATAGGGCACCTCTAAAAATTTCCGTTTTTTGAGGTGTCCCGATTTAAACTGCATTCGCGATATGCAAATGCCAAGCACCTCGAAAAATCTAACCGAGTTTTTCGAGGTGCCCAATACGATCATGGGGGTTTTAATGGCAAAACAGCAAAAGAACGGGAATGTTGCCGTCGGATTTTTATTGCAAATCATCGCTGCGGTGTTTACTGTTTTCGTCATCATCGCGTTTTTTGACTTGAACAGCGTTTTTTATTCCCGGCAGTCCGTTTTTGTCCAGGCTGCCCACATTCTGATCGGTGCCTATGGGTTTTCCGTGCTTTTGATACCCCTGTTTTTGTGCGCCGCCGGCCTGGAATCGTTTAACCCCCGGTGGAACATCCGGCGGGGAGTGCTTTTGGGGTCCAGCGCCCTGCCCTTTTTTACCGTCGCCGTGACGGAAAAGCTGTGCCGCGCCTTTTTTGCCGTCGACACCGGCAGCCTGCTGATCGTGAAGTGCGGCATGGCGATTTTGGTGTGTGCGCTGCTGGTGGTCATCGAATATATGCTCACCGGTCTGATTTTCGACATGCTGCAGAGGAGCCGCGCCGGGGACAGGGGGGACGAAAACCGAATGGCAGCGGAACCATTGCCCGCCGAGCCGCTACCTGTGGGGATACCCCAGGCGGCGGAATCGACACTACCGGCGGCGGAACAGTGGGGCGAAAATCCGCCGGACTTTGATTTTAACGGCGATGCAGCCGAAATATCCCTGGAAGACGCCCCTGCCGGTGAGACAGAGCCGCCGGAACCGGAATTTGCGGATGTGGAGAGGCTGGAACCGGATTTGGCGTCATTGCCGGTCATACGGGTGGAAAACCCAGCGGACGCCGCACTGGACGTGACTCCGACGGAGGTGTTGGAGAGCGTGATAGAGGCGCCGGTGCCGGCGGAACCGGTATATACCCCCTCGGAACTGGCCGAACTGGAAGATATGTCCGTCAAGCTGGACGCCATCATCGCCGAGCTGGACAGCCTGTCTCCGCGCAAAGACGACCCGGCGGAGAATGAACACTTCGTCTACGGCGAAAACGACGACATGGAATGGGAGAACGGTGACGCTGAACTCCTCTTGGGCGATATCCCCTCCGCCCAGGCCGAACACCGGGTCTCCGGCACAGCGCCCGGCGAACCATCCGACTCTGACAAAGATACCGGCGGCGGGGCGGCCATGGAAGACGACACCGTGGATGCCGGCGACCTGTTCGATGAATCGGATACTGCCGAGGACGTCCCTGATGAAACCGACGACGGCGAACCTGTCCTGTCGTATCCGGTCATCGCGCCTGCCGTCACCGCCGAACCGGCGAAGATGCCCCCGCCCCTGGCGGCGGCCCGGGGTATATACGCCGTGCCCACTGACCTGCTGATGAACTATCCCGACGGCGAATACTGGGTCATCGACAACGAAACCCGCCATGCGGCCCAACTGCTGCAAAACACCCTGAGCGAGTTCAAAATCGAAGCGGAGGTGACTGGCATCCGAAAGGGGCCGGTGATCACCATGTTCGAGATTTTGCCCGCGCCGGGGGTCAAGCTGAGCCGCATCGTGGCGCTGCAGGACAACATCGCCCTGCGCCTGGCGGCATCCAGCGTGCGTATCGTCGCGCCCATTCCGGGAAGGCACGCCGTGGGCATCGAGGTGCCGAACAAAAAGCGCTCCATCGTCAGTTTGCGGGAGATCATCGAGCAGGACGCGGGGGAATGGCAGAAGATGGCCATACC
>JAITMZ010000186.1 GCA_031290725.1 Spirochaetaceae bacterium | reverse complement strand
ACGCGTGGCCCAGGCGGCCATCGCGAGCATCAGAATCACATAGACGATGAGGATGCCTAATTGGATACTCATACATTTCTCCTTACTTTACTTGAGTTTTCGCCGTGGCGAAACTCCGCTCTCCACAACGGAGAGCCCATCTACGGCGCCGGTTTATAGATTTGACGCCGCAAGCATAAAAAAACGGGCGCCCTTTTGCAAAGGCGCCCGGTGATGCTCCGTAGTATTATCCCGTCAGGGATAAAAAAAGGAGTTGTCGCGGGGGCCCGCTGCTAAAGTAGTAGTAAAAAAAGAAAGCCGCCATATCAAAAACTCCGGTAAAAGGTGTCCCGCCCAGGCGGGAAGCACATCGAAAAATCTAACCGAATTTTTTAATGTGCCATATGGCTATTAAATCATGCCGGTAAAAAAATGTCAAGGGGTTTTTCCGGAAAGTATGTTGATTTTTGTTTTTAACGGCAAATTTTGTGTCGGCAATGGTTTTTATATGGGGTACGGGAAAGAGTACCGTGGGATCGGGTGCTCTCATCAACCACCGCACCCCTCATACATCCAGATTGGCGTAGACGGCGTTTTCCTCGATAAATTTGCGGCGCGGCTCCACTTCTTCGCCCATGAGGGTGCTGAAGATGCGGTCGGCTTCCACGACGTCGGGCAGGGTAACGCGCTTCATCTTGCGCCTCGCCGGGTTCATCGTCGTGTCCCACAACTGGATGCCGTCCATTTCGCCCAGGCCCTTGTAGCGCTGCACCGCCACGCTTTCCTTGTCGCGCCCGATTTCTTTCATCACCGTGTTCAGCTCATCGTCGTTGTACACATACCATTCTTTCTTGTTAAAAGCGATCTTGAAGAGGGGCGGCATGGCCAGGTACACGTAGCCGTGCTCGATGAGTTCGGGCATGTAACGGAAGAAAAACGTGAGAAGCAGCGTGCGGATATGCGAGCCGTCCACATCCGCATCGGCCATGATGATGATCTTGTGGTAGCGGACCTTGCTGATGTTAAACTCGCCGCCGATACCCGTGCCCAGCGAAGCGATGAGGGGCTGCAGTTTGTCGTTGTTGATCACCTTGTCCAGGCGGGTTTTTTCCACGTTGAGCATTTTGCCCCAGAGCGGCAGAATCGCCTGGATTTTGCTGTCCCGCCCCTTTTTGGCCGAACCTCCGGCGGAGTCGCCCTCAACGATGTAGACCTCGCACCTGGCCGGGTCTTTCACCGAACAGTCGGACAGCTTTCCCGGCAGCCCGAAGCTGTCCAAGCCGCTCTTCCGCCGGGTGGCTTCCTTGGCCTTCCGGGCGGCTATGCGCGCGGCAGCCTCGCCCACGCATTTTTCCAGCACCTTTTCGGCAACCTTTGGGTTTTGCTCAAAGAACCGGGTGAGCTGTTCGTTCACCAGGGTGTCCACGATGCCGCGAACCTCGGTATTGCCCAGCTTGGTTTTTGTCTGCCCCTCAAACTGCGGCTCCGGCACCTTGATGGACAGTACCGCCGCCAGCCCCGCGCGTACGTCTTCGCCGGCAAGTTTTTCTTCCTTGTCCAGCTTTTTTTGCAGCTTGGGGTTGTTTTTGAGAAGCTCGTTCATAACCCGCGTCAGGGCGGTTTTGAACCCCTCAAGGTGGGTGCCGCCTTCCTTGGTTTTGATGTCGTTCACGAAGGAAAGTACGTTTTCGATGTAGCCGTCGTTGTATTGCAGGGCAACTTCGGTGGCAACGCCGTCTTTTTCCGCCTCAACAAAGAAGGGTTCCGCCGGAATGCAGTTTCGCGTTTCGTTCAGGTAGGCCACAAACTGGGTGATGCCTCCCTCGAATTTGAAGGTTACTTCCTTGGGGGCGCTCAGACGCTCGTCCCGGAAGACGATGGAGATGCCTTTGTTCAAAAAAGCCAGTTCCCGAAGGCGCGTGGCGACGACGTCGAAGTTGTAGGCGGTGGTTTCGGTGAAGATAGAGGCGTCCGCAAGCCAGCGGATTTGAGTGCCGTGTTGAAATTCCGTGCCGGCTGCGGGGTCTATTTCCTTTACCGTTTCTTCAGGGGCCCCCTGATGGTAGCGCTGGAAGTATTTTTTGCCGCCGAGGTTGACGGTTGCCTCAAGCCATCCCGAAAGCGCGTTGACGCAGGACACGCCCACGCCGTGAAGCCCCCCGGAGATTTTGTATGACCCCTTGTCGAACTTGCCTCCCGCGTGCAATCTGGTAAGCACCAGCTCCAGGGCGCTGATGCCTTCTTCGGGGTGAATGTCAACCGGGATGCCCCGGCCGTTGTCTTCAACCCGGACTACGTCGTTCTTTTCAAGCACCACCAGAATCGTGTCGCAGTGGCCCGCCATGGCCTCGTCGATGCTGTTGTCCACCACTTCGTACACCAGATGATGAAGCCCTTCCGGCCCCGTGGAGCCGATGTACATACCGGGGCGCAGCCGCACCGCTTCCAGGCCTTTCAAAACCTGTATGTTTGTCGCTGAATAATCCGCACTCATGCCCTACACTATACCGAAAACCGAAAAAAAGGTCAAGCGGGGCGCCTGGGGCTACCGGGGGGTGCCTTGCGGGGTGTATTGTTTTTCCGGAGAAAGGGGAAATTTTTTGACGGGAATGAGAAAAGAGTACCCACACCCCGGTAAAACTCTTGACAAAACATATAAACCACGATACGATGTCATACAAGTGCTATAGGTATAGCATAATCTACAGTAGAAAAGGAGTTTTCTATGGCTGAAAAAAAGACGGCTTCCTTCTGGGGAAACGTTCCCATTCTCAAAACGGTGTACAAGGTACCCGGCGGATTGATGGTGGTGCCCCTGGTACTGGGGTGCCTGGTTAACACCGTTGCCCCGTCATCCCTGATGATCGGCAGCTTCACCACGTTCCTGTTCAAGCAGGGCGCCATGCCCCTGATCGCGGTGCTGCTGTTCTGCTCCGGCTCGCAGATCACCGTGCGCACCGCCGGCGTGGCCCTGTGGAAGGGCGTGGTGCTCAATGCCTCAAAAGTGTTCCTGGGGGTTGCCCTGGCGCTTATCGTGGGCAAAGTCCTGGGGCAGCACGCCACCTGGCTGGGCCTCACCCCCCTGGCGCTGATCTCCGCCATGTCCAATTCCAACGGCGGCCTCTACGCTGCCCTGGCCTCCCGCTACGGCGACGACTCCGACGTGGGCGCCGTGGCGATCATCTCCAGCAATGACGGCCCCTTCTTTGAGATGGCCTTCATGGCGGGCACCGGGCTGGCAACTATTCCCTGGCTCACCCTGCTGGGCGTGGTGGTTCCCATCATCATCGGTATGATCCTGGGCAACCTGGACGACGACATCCGCAAGTTCCTGAAGCCCGGGGTGATGCTTTCCATCCCCTTCTTCGCCTTCCCCCTGGGGGCGGGCCTGAGCTTCAAGCAACTGGTGGCGGCGGGCCTCCCCGGTATCTTCCTGGGGCTCCTGACCGTGGGCATCACCGGCGTGGGCAGCTACTTCGTGTTCAAGGCGCTGGTGCCCAAAAAGTACCGGAAGAACGCCGCTGTGGGCGCCGGTGTGGGTACCACCGCGGGTAACGCCGCCGCAACCCCCGCCGCCTTTGCCGCAGCGGATCCCTCCTTCGCCCCCTATGCGCCCATCGCCACCGCCCAGGTGGGGGCCTCCATCGTGGTGACGGCGATACTCACCCCGCTGCTGGTGGACTTCCTCTACAAGCTGGAATTGAAGAAAGCGGGCATCACCGAGAAGGATCAAGGCTCCGCTATCGGCAACATCGGCTCGGAGCTGTGACGCAGCTTCGTTAAGACGCAGCTTCGTAAAAAAGCCTACCAAGGTTTCCCTTGATAGGCTTTTTTATCAGCGCTTCCCTGCCGTGCCGGTAGGCACGAACGAGTTTGCCCCGCAAACTCTATGGCCGGCATCCTTCCCAACCCTATTACAGATACTAGACAAATAGAGAACAGGAAGACACAAGCCCTTTGCCAAAGCCAAACTCCCCACCCTATTCTCTATCCATCTATTCTCTGTTCGTTACGGGATAATCACGCCCTGTATCGCGCTCCAGGGGCCTTTGTCGTCCTCGCTGTCGGTGGAGTTGTTTTCCCAGCACATGCACACATAGAGCCGCTTGCCGATTTCCTCCGGATTGTCAAAAGTGTGCTCCCAGGGCGACGCCGTGTCCGCCACGCTGTGCCAGCCTTCCGCGATCGCGCTCGCCGGCGGGGGGGCGTCCAGGGGCAGTATCCAGTAGCGGATTTCCACGCCGTGATAGTCCCCCTTCCCGCGCTTTGTGCTGCCCTCGATGCGGTACTTCGCCGCCACCCCGTGACTTTGGGCGTCCACGGACAACTCGAAGTCCACGTGGTCGGCGGGCTTGGGCCTGGGCGTATTGTGGCGGTACCGGGTGCGGATGCCCAGATCTTCCTTATCCGCCTCGCCCATCTTTTTGTTGAAGCGCACGGAGGTATTGGCAAAATCCTTCATCGCGCCCTTCGCCGCCGCCAGGGCCTCGTCCTTGAGCAGCCGGTTTCTGGACGAATCGTCCAGCTCGTAGACCTCCAGGGTCTCCAGAAAATCCCCGATCCGGGAGGCCACCCGGCCACATTCGGTGGTATCCCAGCCGAAGAGGGTGCCTTTTGCCGTATCGGACAGAATCACGGCCCAGATTTTCATCAAGGCTACCAAATCCTGCACCCTTCCGGGGAGCCAATTTTTGCTTGCCATACAAGCCTCCTTGAATATATGTGGAGCCGCCACAGGGCAGCTCACCTTGCCGGTTACATCACGTATTTAATCGATTAAATAACCGGTTTAATCGGTGAAATAACCGGTTTAATCGATTAAATCATCGGTTTCACCGGTGAAATAACCGGTTTAACCGGTGAAACCGCCGGTTTAATCGATTAAATAACCGGTTTAACCGATTAAATCATCGGTTTAATCGGCTAAACCGCCGGTTTAATCGGCTAAACCGCCGCCGCGGACTGCCGCGAGCCGCATTTCTTCCCTAGTATACCACGGAAAAGCGGGCTTGTCAAGTTTTTTTTCAAAAATTTTTCACGCGGGGGCGCAGAAAGCCCTCGGAGTTCCGGGAGGCTCTCTGCGTCTCCCGTGAACTCTGCGCCCCCGCGTGGGGACTATTGAGAATACTGGGCAAAAATTTGATCCAGTGTTTGATTCACCCGCGTCCGTATTGCTTCAGTCAAACGGCCCACCACATCCTTGTGCTCTTCGGGAACAATTTCCGGTTTGAATAGTTCGTACACATCCACTTGCAGGTTTTTTGCAAGATTCAAAAGGGTTCTGGCCTTCGGGAATGTATTGCCCCGCTCAATGTTGGACAGGTATGTTATTGAAATTTGGGCTTTGTCCGCCAGGTCTGCCTGAGAAAACTGGCAGTGGGCGCGTAAAAATTTGACGTTTCGCCCCAAAAGGGCTTTGAATTCTTGTTCTTTCATAAAAAAACCTTCTTTTTTTTAATTTTTTTAGTGTACCATGCAATAAACCGCTTGACAAAAAAGTGGGAGTTCTATACTATAGAAGTTGCAGTTTAATATCGCATCTGGTACGTGCGGAAAAAGGAGTTGTTATATAAAATAATTGGGGGAATATCTTGCCAATTCGCACCTGCCGGTGCGACAGGCCAGAACGTCTGGTACCATTCCTTTTGGCAGTGGTCCTTCTGGAACCTCCTGGACTGCCGGAGGGGATGGTATCAGGCGATTTGTCTGGCTGATAAAAACCCGCCACCAAACTTTGGTGTCGAAGCCAGCCGTGCGTTGCACGGTTCCGGTTTGGGGCGGGAGTATCAGTATAGTGAACTTCACTGGGAGGTTCAAGATGAGAAAAGTGTTATTTGGTTTGGCAGCGATTTTACTCGCGGCCATGGTGTTCACGGGCTGCGACAATGGCAGCGGCGGCACAACGGAAGTAAACAGTTACTTCGTTGCCGACGACGCGGCTTTGCAGCTCCTGCTGGCGGAAAAGAAGTCGCCGATTATTCTGGCGGCCAACATTGGCGTTACCGGCTCGGTCATCATTCCCGCGGGCGTTACCTTGCAGGTTCCCGCGGGCAAAACCCTGTCGGTGAGCGCGGTGCTGGGCGGGGCGGGAACCCTGACCGGCGCGGGAGCGGTAAGCGCCGCCACCGTGGCGCTTCAAAATGTGCCGCCAAACGTAATCGCCACTACCAAAGTTGCGGTAGCGAAGGATTTGGCGGATGCCCAAGCTGAGACGAAAACCGAAGTCGCGGTGCTGGATTTGAATGCCTCCGACTTGGCCAACGACTCCCTGGGCAGCGGGAAAACCCTCTACGTGCTGGGAACCCTTACCCTTGGCACCACTGCGCCCGCGCTTTCCAGCGACGGCAAGGTAGTGGCCCTGGGCACGGTGGCGGTCAGCGGGACGGTGGACGCCTCCGCTTATCTTGCGATAACGGATACGGCGGATAAAATCAACACCGCCGGGGCGGCCCTTAAAACCACCGGCGACACCACCCTCAAACTGCCTGCGGATAACAGCGCGACATTTGCCGCCATTGACGTGAGCGACGGGGACCTCACGATTAACACCGGAGCCGTTACCTTCAGCAGCCTCACCGTGGGCAGCGGGAAAGAATTCGAGTCGGACACTTTGACGGTTACCGGCCCGGTAACATCCGCCGGCACCTTAAAAGTAACGAGTTCCGGCGCATTGGTTCCCACCACAGACGCTGTGGTAACCATCGGCCAGGGCGGTATTTTCGCTGATACGTCCGCGCGGGCTGAAGCGCTGGGAACCATTACCGGCGGCCCCGGGGGCGGCACCTTGTCCCTGTCCCTGTCAGTAACTACCATGACGGTGGGCGGCAATCTTACCCTGGACGGCGGCAAACTTCCTTCCGGCCAGACCCTGAATGTGACCCCCGGCGCGACCATAACCGCGAAAAATTTCGCGCCCTTAGGCACCCTGAACGTGGCAGGCGCCATCATCGTGCCGGATGCCGGGACGCTGACTATCGCCACTACCGCCACGGGAACCGTTACCGGAACCATTACCGCAAAGTCAGGCTCAACGATTACCTATACGCCGAGCACTCCCTTTGAGTTTGGCCCCGCATCCGGTTCTTTGGTGCTGGAAGCCGACTCAGACGCGACTATCTCCGGGCTTACGGTTAAAAATGATGATGACGCCACCGGATTTAAGCTTGCATCGGGAACCATCACCTGGAAAAAGGACGCGATAGAATTCGCGGGGACTGTCACGCAGAAGATAGCGGAATTTCCCGGCAGCGATGCGGTAATCATCAAGTCGGGCACCTATACCATACCCGCAAATACAAAACTAAAACTTATGGGTAGAAATCTCGTTGTTCATTCGGGCGCGTCGATTATCGGTGAAGCGGCGACTTCGTTGATTGAGCTTGATTCCACGGTGGGGAATAATTTTTATGTAACGGATGGCGCCGGTACCGGGGATGCAAGCAAATTCCCGGAAGGCTCCCATTCAGTCAAACAGAACTACAAATGGAAGACAGATGATTCCACTTGGGAGGTTGCCACATAACGCAGAACCGGTAAGAAACCAATAAACCGGAAAGGCGGTCTCCGAAAGGAGGCCGCCTTTTTTATCGCCGGGCTGGCGGGGGGCGCTGGGAAGGTTCAGCAGGCGGTCTCCGTAGGAGTCCGCCTTTGTTTGAGCGCTGGGTTG
Source organism: Spirochaetaceae bacterium (assembly GCA_031290725.1). GTDB lineage: Bacteria > Spirochaetota > Spirochaetia > Treponematales > Treponemataceae > JAISTZ01. Next base: position 409 of record JAITMZ010000186.1, on the reverse strand, counting down.
GGAAAAGTCGCTGGGCTGGGAATAATGCCAGCAAAAGAGTTTGCGCAGCAAACTCGTTCGCACCTACTGGTGCGACTTGACAAGGTTCGTGTTTAGCAGTATCTTTATAAGACCAAGGAGTGATTTGTATGGCTAACGCAAACATTACTATTCGTATGGATAGGGACCTCAAGGATAGGGCGGATGGTATTTTTCAAAGCATGGGGATGAATATGAGCACCGCATTTACCATCTTTACCAAAACGGTTGTCCGCGAGGGGAAACTGCCTTTTGAAGTCGCCGTCGGCCCTTTTTGGAGTGTGGAAAATCAAAAAAGGCTGAAGAAAGCAATGGCCGACATGGAAACGGGTCGGAATTGCGCTGTTCATGAACTCATCGAGGATGCGCATGACGAAAATTTGGCATGACG
>JAITMZ010000149.1 GCA_031290725.1 Spirochaetaceae bacterium | reverse complement strand
GCCCGCCGGAGCGGACAATGCGGCACGGGCAGCGAGGTTCGCCGGGGAGTTGGCGGGAAAGATGCGGCGTGGGGTGAGCTATACGGAAAACCTGGCGGCGATGGCGTTGGAAGTTGCGGAAACATCGGAGAACCGGGAGTATTGAAGGGTGGGGCAAGATGGTACATCTGGACGTATAATGGATTTTCAGTTTATCCTGCAGTCGTTCCGCTTCCTTAGAGGGGGGGGGAGGGAGGTTTCGTATAACGAGTCCGGCGGAACGGATTTTTGCGAAAAATCGATGAAAACCGCGAAGGGGGCTTGACTTTTTTTTTCCGCTGTGCTAGTATTATCAAGTTCTGCGGCGATGGTGGAATTGGTAGACACGCTAGCTTGAGGTGCTAGTACCGCGAGGTATGGAAGTTCAAGTCTTCTTCGCCGCATAAGAAAGCACTGATTTATCCAGCGGCATCGCCAACAGGAGCCCCGCTTCCCGGATACATCAGTGCTGCCATATTTGGCTGCAACTTCGTAGTAAGTCGTAAATTTACGTGCGGCGCAGCCTCCGCTGTTTCAAGCGAACTGGCAAAGGGAATCGCTGGTTAGCCCCAAGTTAGTCAGCGATTCCATCATGCGGAGAAAACGGCGTCCGTATTGTTTCGCTCCATTAGCTCAGGTGGATAGAGCGGCCGCCTCCTAAGCGGCAGGTCGTGCGTTCGAGTCGCGCATGGGGCATGTCGCGGAAAACGACATCCGGGCCGTTTTCGTTGTTGGTTATCGGCATTGCCATCCATGCACATCGAAAAATCCAACCCGGTTTTTCGATGTGCCCGACAGGAATAGTATGGATTTTATACAAAAATTTCGTGGGGCGATCAAAATTCGCACCGATTGGCCGGCTGACCAGGCTGCCGCGGGTGATCCCCAGGGCGAAGCGGAGTTGACTGCGTTCCAGGATTTTTTGCCCCGCGCCTGGCCGGCGTTTCACCGGACGGCAGAACGTTTTGTGCTGTGCCCGTACGCCGTGGCCTACCGTTGGCCAGGCCGGACCGCGCCTACCGGCGACTCCCCTGTTGTACCCATTGTTGGCGATACCCTGCCGGTGCTGCTCACCGCACATTACGACGTGGTGCCCGTGGAGGCGGACAAATGGACCGTGGATCCCTTTGGCGCAGAGATGCGGGACGGGTTTATTTACGGACGGGGTGCCATCGACATGAAGAACATGCTCGCCGGAATGTTGGAGGCGGCGGACCGTCTGGTCAGCGAAGGATTTGTGCCCGGCCGGGACATCTGGTTTGTTTTTGGCGGCGACGAGGAGCGCACGGGTCTGCTGGGGGCGCGGCGGGCGGCGGACTGGCTGGCGGCCCGGGACGTGCGGTTTGCCTGGGTGTTGGACGAGGGCACCCCGGTGGCGGAACGTTACATCTCCGGCGTGGAATGCCCTCTGGCGTTGGTAAGCATCGAGGAGAAAGGCTTTCTGAGCCTGTGCCTCACGGCGCACCAGGAGCCGGGTCATTCGTCCCGCCCTCCCCGGGTGCAGGCAGCCGCGATTCTGGCCCGGGCGCTCACCCGCATCGACACACATCCCTTCCCCTGGCGCTTGGTACCCACGGCGGAAGGCTTTTTTCGGCGCCTTTCGTCCCGGTGCTCCGGTGGGACTGCCTTTTTGCTGCGCCACGCCCGCACCTTGGGGCCGGTCTTCTTCCGTTTCTTCGCCCGCAAACCCAGCATGGCCGCATTGCTCCACACCACCGTGGCCATGACCCGGCTCTTTGGGAGCAGTGCGGACAACGTGATGCCATCGGAGGCCCGGGCGATAATCAACCTGCGGCTGCTGCAGCCATGGACCATCGACACGGCCATAAAACGAATACAAAATATAATACACGACAATCGGGTGGCGGTGAGTATCCACGGGATGGCCACCGAGGCGGTTCCGGCCAACCCTGAACACGCGCATCTGACCGGACCGGGCATGGCGGAACTCATGGCCGCCGTTAATGTGGTGTTTCCCGGGGTGCCTGTGCTGCCCTTCATCATGACCGCCACCACCGACAGCCGCCACTTCCAGGACATCACCGGCGGTATCTTCCGTTTCAACCCCCTGCGGATGGCCCCGGGGGACTTGGCGGGTATGCACGGCCACGACGAGCGGGTCTCCGTGGAAAATCTGGAGCGGTGCCGGGATTTTTACCGGGAATTGCTCCGAAAGCTGTGACGCCGATTTTTCTTGCCTTTTTCGTCGGTTTTGGGTATATTTATACCTAGGAGTTTTATATGGCATTGACATTGACAAAAGATACTTTTCCCGACCAGGTGCTGCACAGCGATAAGCCCGTATTGGTGGATTTCTGGGCGCCCTGGTGCGGCCCCTGCCGGATGATGAGTCCCGTGGTGGATGAATTGGCCAAAGAACGAAACGACATCACCGTGGGCAAGGTAAACGTGGACGACGAGGGCGACCTGGCCGCATCCTACGCCGTGCAGAGCATTCCCACGCTGCTTCTGTTCCGCGCCGGCAAGGTAGAAAAACGCATTGTGGGCGCACTACCCCGGGACGCCCTTCTGTCTCAACTGGCTCTGTAGGGCACTTCTAAAAACTCCAGTTTTTAGAAGTGTTCCAATTCAGACTGCATTTGCGATATGCAAATGCGAAGCACATCTGAAAACCCAACCGGGGTTTTTAGATGTGCCCTGTAGAAAACCGGGTCTGGCCGAGCTTTTCGGTGTGCCCGGAACAAAACAGTGGTTCCCTAAGGCAGCGTTTCGGCGTTGCCTAATTTTCGGTCTTTTCCCGTCAAATATTCCCAATACCCCACGTCTATCCAGCGGTCAAACTTGTAGCCCACCTCCCGAAGGTGCCCGATTTTTTTGAAGCCAAAAGCCTGATGGAGTACGACGCTGGGTTCGTTAGGGATGGTGATGGCGGCGATGACCGAATGGATGTCCTTGCCGGCCAGATCGGCCAGGAGCCGAGCCAAAAGGGTGCGGCCAAACCCCCGGCGGAAGGCATCGTGGCGGACGTAAATCGAGTCTTCCAAGGTGAAACGGTAGGCGGAGCGTTCGCGGAAGGGATGCATATAGGCATAGGCCAGGATTTCGCCGGCTTCCTCGCAGGCGTACCAGGGGAAGGATGCCGTGACCGACCGGATTCGTTCCGCCATTTCTCTGCGGGTTACCGGCATTTCCTCAAAGGAGATAGGGGTGCGCTCAATGTAGTAGTTGTAGATGGAGCGGATGGCCTCCGCGTCATCCATGGTCACCGGGCGGATCAAAGGTGTTCCCTTCACGGCATGTACAGGTAAGCCGGATATTTCACGCCGGCGGGGGCGAGTTTTTCCAGGGCAGCCTTCGGTATCGGGCTGTACGCATTGTTCTTCGCCGCCCCCGTCATGGCTGCGAAGAAGTCAGAGAGGCTTGACCGGGGGGTGTAGGTGTAATGGACTATCTCCAGAGTGCCGGACTTGGTGTGGGGAAGAAGGGTAGTTTTGAATTTTTCCAGAGATTCGTCAAAGCCGTCGATTCCGTCGATGAGGGCGGCGCTCTTGGCCTGGGAGGCGGTGTAGATCCTGCCGTCCCCCAGGGTTTTCACCTGTGTCACGCTCAAATGCCGGGCATCCGCCACGATGGACACGAATTGCTCGTAACATTCGTCGGCGATGGATTGCATGATAGCCCGCTGTTCCGCCGTGAGGGGGTTGTTGAAGTTCAGCATATTCTTGTTTTTGCCGGCGGTAATGGTGGTCACCCGGATGCCGTAGGTATCCAGGAGGCGGGTTAAGTCCACCGATTGGGAGCCGATGACCCCGATGGAGCCCGTGAGGGTGTTGCGGTTGGCATCAATGTGTTCCGCAGCGCAGGCGATGTAGTAGCCTCCGGAGGCGGCCAGGGGCCCCAGGTATGCGCGGAGTTCCTTCCCCGATCTGGCGTAGTCCCGCAGCGCCAGGTACACCTCGTCGGCCTCGTAAACCGAACCGCCGGGGGAGTCGATGAATAGGAATACCCCCAGGTTCTTTCGGTCGTTTTTCAGCCGGCCTATGGTGTCCAGGAGCCAGTCCTGGTTATAGGTTTTGTTTTCATCCTGGATCACCCCGTTCACGGAGAGCACCGCCAGATATTCCTGGGAAAAAAATTTGACGGGCCGCTCCGGTGACCGGCGGGGGACGGCGAAAAACGAAACCGCCGCCATGCAGGCCAGCAGAACGATGATGACGATAAAAACGATGAGTCCGGTGTGTTTCTTTTTTTTCTGTATCATTTATGCTTCCTCGATTCGGATAGGCTCCTCCGGCGGCGGCGGTGCCGCACGGGGTACCAAGATGCCGGCTTTGAATGCCCGGGTTTTTAGAAATTTGTAGGCATTGGCCTGGGTGGTGAACAGGTAGGGATGGAGAAACAAAAAGCCGATGCCCGCGGTGAACAAACACAGAATTTCCCAACCCAGGAAGCTCAGCAGCAACAAAAACAGATGTCCGCGGCAGCCCTGGGTTATCAGTGCGCTGGTCTTCAGGGCTTTTCGCACCCCCACCTGGGGATACTCCGCAAGCACAAAGAACATCTGGGAATAGGACAGGTATTTATAGAAGTAGAGAAACCCCCAAAGGCCAATGCCGGCGGGGAAGAGCGCCGCCATGATGATCCGCCAGCCCAGTACCGATTCCAGGGCAGCAAACAGGCCGAATAAGGGGATCAGGAGCAGCGACCAAGCGATCATCCGCAAGGCCAGGTAGACGGATCCCAGGATGCTTTTCCCCCAGAACACGAGCCCGTCCAGGAATACCGGAAAGCCTGTAGCAGCGCTGGAGGTACTGAAGGCCAAAAAGTAGCGGTAGAGGGCTATCTGGATGGCTGCGGTGATGAGACTCACGAGGATCCCCATGCAAACCAGGATGCCGGCACGGTTTCCCACGGCTGGAAACATCCCGCCCAGGCTGGGGAAGGAAAAGTCCCAGTATCGGAAAAATTCTGCGGAATAGCCTAATAAGGCTTCGCTGTCGGGAGTAAAAGCGGCGTATTGGAGGACCATTACGTTCCGGATAGCCATGTAGAACAGGATGATCAGCGCCGGAACCAACCGGTGACCCCGCAGCTGGGACAGGGCATCAATCTTGAATCGCCAAGTTTCAAACATAGGAATAGTATAGCACAAAGTGGAGAAATGTGCAAGTGCTTCGACAGGCACACTCCGCGTACCGCTCATCAACCGGCGATGGGTGAGCCTGTCGAACCCCACGCGGAGGGACACGGAGGGAGGAGGGGCCTCAGTGGGCGGGTCTGCGTGTGTGCGGGGCGCACCCCTTGAGGTTTTTTGCGTCGTCATGTATACTATCCCTATGAAAGAAAAAATCACTTGGGTGAAGAACACCCTGCCTAAAACCGACTGCGCCCAAAGCATGACCTACCTCACCGAAGACGCTATGCTCAAGGTGCAGCGTTTCCACCACAGTTTTCCCCAGTACACCGTGACCCCCCTGGTGAGCCTGAAAAATCTGGCCCGCGCCCTGGGGGTGAAGGGGATCTACGTGAAGGACGAATCCTTCCGGTTCGGACTGAATTCCTTCAAGGTGCTGGGAGGTTCCCACGCGGTGGGCCGGTACATCGCCGCCGAGTTGGGAAAAGACCTGTCTGAACTGGATTACCCCACCCTGGTGTCCGACCAAACCAAAGAGCGGCTGGGGAACATCACCTTCTACGCCACCACCGATGGAAACCACGGCCGCGGGGTGGCCTGGGCCGCCAACAAGTTGCGGCAAAAATGCGTGATATATATGCCCGCAGGCACATCCCCCAGCCGCCTGAACAATATCTTGCGCGAAGGGGCCGACGCGTCCATTGTGGATATGAACTACGACGACGCCATCCGGTACTGCAAGACCCAGGTGGAGCAGGACAGGCACGGGGTCATTGTGCAGGACACGGATTGGCCGGGCTACGGGGATATTCCCGCATGGATCATGCAGGGTTACGGCACCGTCTCCTGGGAGGCCCACAACCAATTGCGGTCCGCCGGGGTGGAACGGCCCACCCATGTGTTCGCCCAAGCTGGGGTGGGTTCCTTCGCCGGGTCGGTCCACGGGTATTTCGCCAACGCGTACCCGGGACAGCAGCCGGTAATGTGTACCGTGGAGGCGGCGGTGGCAGACTGCTTGGCCCGGTCGGTGCGCGCCGGGGGCACGCTCACTGCGGTGGGGGGGGACATGCCCACAATTATGGCGGGGTTGGCCTGCGGGGAGGCGTGTAACCTTTCCTGGGGGATACTCAAAAACCACAGCGATTTTTTCATTTCGATTTGGGACTGGGTGACCGCTGTGGGTATGCGTATGCTGGGGGCACCCCTCCCGGGGGACACACGGATCATCTCCGGCGAATCCGGGGCGTCCGCCGCCGGGCTGGTGTTCACGGCACTCCGGGATGCGGCGTATGCGGGTCTCCGGGATGAGCTGGGCCTGAACGGGGACTCGGAAATCCTGGTGATCAGCACCGAAGGAGACACCGACCCGGATCGCTACCGCCGTATCACCTGGGACGGGGCATATGCCGGCGACTAGGGCTTGAACACGGAAACGCCTATCGCGGCCATCGCGTCGGCCTTGGCGCCGCAGGCCATCGGGATTGTGCGAACCTCCGGGGAGGGGGTCATCGAACTGGCATCCCGGTATTTTTCCCGGCCCGAGGCACTCCGGGCGGCGAAATCCCACACGCTGGTACACGGCTGGTTTTTGGACAGCGGGCCGGGGGGGAAACGTGAACCTATTGACGAGGTGCTGGCGGCGGTATTTCGCGGGCCGGGAAGTTTCACCGGCGAGGACATGGTGGAGATTTACTGCCACGGCGGGGTGAACGTGCTCACCTCAGTTTTACGCGTCCTTGCGGCCGGAGGATTTCGCCAGGCCGAACAGGGAGAGTTTACCCTGCGGGCTTTTTTGAACGGTAAAACCGACCTGACCCGAGCCGAAG
>JAITMZ010000075.1 GCA_031290725.1 Spirochaetaceae bacterium | reverse complement strand
GAGGCGGATGCGCCCCTCATTGAGCTTCCCCCGCCGGAAATCACCGCCGTGGAGAAGGACATCGGGAAGCACTGCGCCTCCCTCGTGAATGACGGCGACACCCTCCAGCTCGGCATCGGTGCCATCCCCGATGCGGTGCTCCTCTTCCTGAAGGACAAAAAAGACCTCGGCATCCACTCGGAGATGATCAGCGACGGGGTGGTTGAACTGGCCGAGGCCGGGGTGGTGACCAACAAGCGGAAGAACCTGAACCAGGGCAAGTTTATCATCGGTTTCATGATGGGCACCCGGCGGCTCTATGATTTCGTGAACAACAACCCCTCGGTGCAGATGATGCCCATCGACTATGTGAACAACCCCATAGTGATCGCCCAGAACGACAACCTGGTGTCCATCAATTCCTGCGTGCAGGTTGACCTCATGGGGCAGGTGTGCTCCGAAGCCATCGGCCTGCGTCAGATAAGCGGCGTGGGCGGCCAGGTTGACTTTGTGCGGGGCGCCAACATGGGCAAGAACGGCCGCACCATCATGGCCATGCCCTCCACCGCTGCCGGTGGCAAAGTGTCGAAGGTAGTGGCCCTCCTCGATGAGGGTGCCGCGGTCACCACTTCCCGCTGCGACGTGAACTATGTGGTCACCGAATACGGGATTGCCCAGCTCAAGGGCCAGACCCTGAAGAACCGGGCACGGGCACTCATCGCCATCGCCCACCCGGATTTCCGAGGGGGCTTGATCACGGAGTTCGAGAAACGCTTTCGGTGCGGGTTTTAGTGAAATACTGCGGGGGCTGCAATGCCGGCTATGACCGGGCGGCCTTTGTGGCGGCATTGGAGCGGGACTTCCCCGCCCACACCTTCCGGTATGCCCACGAGGGAGACCGGGAGGGTGACTGCCTCCTCGTGGTCTGCGGCTGCGCGGTACGGTGCGCCGCAACCGCGGGCCTCCGGGGCCGGTGCGTGACCGTGTCCGGGCCGGGGGACTTTGGGGGGGCCTACGGGATGCTCGAAACTTTATCCCCATAATTGCGCGGTTTTTTAAAAAAGATGCGATTACACGCTTGACTTTTTTTTTGCAATCCGGTATGCTTGTGTATAGGCCATTGAAAAATTCAGTTAGATTTTCAATGTGCTTCGCGTTTGCATATCGCAAATGCAGGTTAATTTGGAACACCTCAAAAAACTGAGGTGTCTATAACACCTTGGGAGCTGCATTGCTGTTCCCTAATCTGCCGTGGCGCATGCCCGGCGCATATCCATAAGGAGACTATATGAGAAAGTACGAATTGATGGCCATCTTCCCCAGCGAGGAAGAGCAGGGCAAGGCCGCGCTGGAAAGCGTTAAGGCGGTCTTGACTGAATTCGGGGCAGAAATTGAAAAGGAAGACCTCTTCGGTGACCGCGATCTGTGCTATGAAATCAAAAAGCACACCCGCGGACATTTTATTTTGTTGATTATCAAGGTAAATCCCGCAAAATTGATTGAAATTGATCGTCGATTTAAGCTTGTTACGGGTTTGCTGAAATTCATGTTTACCCGGGTTGACGAATAATTCAGGAGGAGAGAAGCATGGCAGATGTCAATCATGTGGTGCTGATAGGACGGCTCACTAGGGATGCGGAACTCAAATACACCGGTACCGGATTTCCGATTTCCAATTTTTCCGTCGCGGTAAACCGCAGGCGGAAAAACGGTGACGTATGGGAAGACGAGGCGAATTTTTTCGACATAACCCTGTATGGGAAGTCGGCGGAAAGCCTGAAAACGTATTTGCTTAAAGGGCAGCGGGTCGCGGTTGAAGGGGAACTTCGCCAGGACCGCTGGCAGCAGGAAGATGGGCAAACCAGGAGCAAAGTGGTTATTTCAGCGAATAATTTGCAGCTTTTGGGTGCTCCGACGGGCGGTGCTTCGAGCTTTGTACCAGGTAATGCTTCGAGCTTTGCATCAGGGGGTACTCCGGCGGGGGGCGTTCCAGGGGGCGGCTATGGCCAAGCGCCTAGGGGGGCGCCGTCGTTTCAACCCCGGTCCTACGAGGGTGGCGGAGACTTTGGCGCTCCCCGTCAGGGAGGCGCGCCCGGAACCGGCATGGCGCCCCGGGACGAGGGATCGGAGGGCCAGCCCTTTGGCCACGGTGAAGATTTTGCGGAGGATATTCCGTTTTAACGGCCGCTTTGCGGTCAGGAGGCAGAGGCTTCCCACATTACACGCTAGGTAGCAGTCAATGCTATAAAGCAACCAGGAGATTGATATGTCGGATATTGACAACACGTTGGATGAAATTCCCGGTGATCTCATGCCGGAAAACGGGCACCCGATTGACGAACGCATGGGGCGCGGTCGGGACAAGACCTTTTTTAGAAGCAAAAAGGTGTGTCGTTTTTGTACCCAAAAGTCAAAAATTGACTATAAGGAGCCGGAAACCCTCAGGCGGTTTACCACCGAGCGGGGAAAGATTCTTCCCCGGCGCATCACCGGGACCTGTGTGAAGCATCAGCGCAAGTTGGCGCTGGAGATCAAGCGCGCCCGGTCCATTTGTTTACTGCCCTTTGTGGCTGATTAGGAGCGTGGCGATGAAAATTATTTTGAATGAGGACGTAAAATACTTGGGCGAAGAGGGCGACGTGAAAATTGTCACCCCTGGATATGCCCGGAACTATCTGCTTCCCCGGAAATTAGCGGTGCCCTACAACGATTTGACCGTCACATTTTTTGAAAGCCGGAAGGAAGAGATTGAGCAGCGCAAGCAGGCCAAGCGCAACGATGCCGCCGGTGTCAAGGAGCGTCTGGAAGCGGCTGTGGTTATCTTTTCCCTGTCCGCGGGACCCACGGGCAAGCTCTACGGCGCGGTGACCAACCAGACCGTCGCCGATGAACTGGGCAAGCAGGGCTTCGACGTTGACCGGAAGCGCATCGAGGTGCCGGGGCTCACGATCAAACATACGGGTAAATACACGGTGACGGTGCATCTGTATGAAAATCAGAACGCTGCGGTGACGGTGCAGGTAAACGCCATGGTGCAGGAAAGAACCCCGTCCAGGGCACCGCAGCGGCCCAGGCGCCGCCGCTGGGATTCTGACGAAGAGGTTCAGCCGGTGGAAGCCACCCCGGCGCCGGTGGAGGAATGTGCGTCTGCGGTGGAGGCGGAAGGTGATACACCGTTCGACAGCATTCTTGAGGTTGAAGGGCACGTCTAAAAATTTCAGTTTTTTGGCGTGTTTTTCATACCCCGCCCCTTGGGGCGAAAAGAGAATTGTATAAAGGCGCGGCGGGCCGCGTGAAAGAGTGGTGGGTATGGCAGAGGGAATCGCACAAAATTACCGGTCGACGCTTGGTTTGTCCCTGAAGGACAAGATTCCCCCCCACAATTTAGACGCCGAGGAAGCCACCCTGGGGGCATTGCTGTTGGACTGGGCCGCTCTGGACAGGGTGGTGAGTTTTTTGCGCCCCGACCGTTTTTATTCTCGGCGCAACCAGTTGGTACTTGAGGCCATGCTCTCCCTGTCCCGGAAGGGGATGCGGGGGGACCATCTGACGGTGATCGAAGAGCTCCGCAGCCTGGGCAGCTTGGAAAATGCCGGCGGGGAAGCCTACATTGCCTCCCTCGCGGACACGGTGCCCACCAGCGCGAACATCGAGTACTATGCCCGAACGGTGCTGGAAACATCGGTGCGCCGGGAGCTGATAAAAACCGCCTCGGTGATCACCGCCGAGGCCCACGATGATACCAAAACCAGCCGGGAAACCCTGGAAACCGCCCAACAGCGCATTTTTGAGCTCACGGACCTGCAGAACACCCACGAAATCAAGCCGCTAAAAAAAATTTTATTGGAAACGGTGGATCAGATTCAACTGCACTGCGAAAATAAAAATGAATTTACCGGAATCCCTTCGGGGTTTCCCGAACTGGACACTATGACCAATGGCTTCCACGACGGCGAAATGATAATTATCGGTGCCCGCCCAAGCATCGGCAAGACCGCCATGGCCCTATCCATGATACAGCACATCGCTTTTGAAAAGCAGGTGCCCACCGGTTTTTTTTCCTTGGAAATGTCCACCCAGGAAATCGGCCAGCGCCTTGTCTCCCAGCTTTCCCGGGTGCCGTCGGGGAAACTGCGCAGCGGCTTGATAACCAAAGCGGATTGGGTAGCCCTAAACAACGCCGCCGAGCACTATTATGAATCGCCCCTCTATGTGGTGGATTCGCCTTTAATGAAGATGCTTGATCTGCGCGGCCTTGCCCGGAATATGATAACCCGGTTTGGGGTGGAAATTATCTTCATCGACTATATTACCTACATCACCCCGGAAAATAATTTTGTACAGCGGTACGAGCAGGTGGCTGAAATATCCCGTTCCCTCAAGGCGCTGGCCCGGGAATTGAAGATTCCAGTGATTGTGTTGTCCCAGGTGGCCCGTTCCGCCCAGGGAAAAGAGCCGACCCTGGCGGAGTTGCGGGAATCCGGTTCCTTGGAGCAGGATGCGGACATGGTGCTGTTTATCCATCGTCCCACGGTCACGGGGGAAAACGACAAAACAGGGCTGTCCAATGAGACCGAGCTGATTTTGGCAAAGCAGCGAAACGGTCCGGTGGGTCGGGTAAATCTGGTTTTTTTGCCCCAGATCACCAAGTTCGAGAATGCGGCGCGGGAGCAATACTAGAAAAGCACTGATTTATCCTAATGAGGATAAATCAGTGCTGCCATACTTGACTGCAATTTCGCAGTAAGTCGTAGACTTGCGTGTATAGCGCAGCGAGGGGGGCACAGCCCCCGACGCTTCAAGCGAAGTTGCAAAGGGAAGCGCTGATTAGCTTCAAGTTAATCAGCGCTTCCCTAGGGAGGATATGATGCGGGCGGTGGATATTATTGTGAAAAAGCGTTCCGGCGGAGAGCTGGATCGCAGGGAAATCGAGTTTCTCTTGGGCTCCTACGTGCGGGGCGAGGTGCCGGATTACCAGGTTTCGGCCTGGCTCATGGCGGTGTTTCTTCAGGGCATGACTATCCGGGAAACCGGCGCCCTTACGGAGGTGATGCTCAAGTCCGGGGCGGTGATCCTCCTCCGGGGCCATGAATCCCCAGAGCTTCGCGGCCCCTTTGTGGACAAACATTCCACCGGCGGCGTGGGCGACAAGGTATCCCTCCCCCTGGCGCCCATTGTAGCGGCCTGCGGGGTGCAGGTGCCCATGATGAGCGGCCGCGCCTTGGGTCACACCGGCGGTACCTTGGACAAGCTGGAATCCATCGCCGGCTACAGGGTGAACCTGTCGCCGGAGGAATTTCGTGCCGGAATCGCCGCCAACGGGTTCGCCATGATGGGCCAAACCCGGGACATAGTGCCTGCGGACCGGCTGCTCTACGCGCTGCGGGACGTCACCGGAACCGTGGAATCCATCCCGCTGATCACCGCGAGCATCCTGTCAAAAAAAATCGCCGAGGGGTCCGACGCCCTGGTATTCGATGTAAAATACGGCACAGGGGCATTCATGAAGACCATCCCCGGCGCCGAGGCCCTGGCGGAAAGCCTGGTGTCCACCGCCACAGCCATGGGGAAAAAGGTGTCAGCCCTGATAACCAACATGAACAGTCCCCTGGGCAGAAAGATCGGCAACTTTCTGGAAATTGAAGAGTCCGTGGAGATTTTGCACGGCGCGGCGGACAGCGGTCTGGACGAGCTCCGGGAACTGACCTTTGCCCTAGGAGCGGAGATGCTCGTCCTAGGCGGGAAGGCTGTGGATGTTGACGAAGGGGTCGAACAATGCCGGCGGGCGGTGGCCTCAGGGAAAGCACTGGAGCTTTTTCTGGCGAACATCCGGACACAGGGCGGCGATCCGGATAAAATCCTGGGGGAGTGCGGCAAACGGCGCAGTCCCCACCGGACGCTGCTGAAGGCCCGGCAGGATGGCTACATCACCGTGGACGCGTACCGGGTGGGGCTGGCCGGGGTGACTCTGGGGGTGGGACGGAACCGCACCGAAGATGCGGTGTGTGCCGACGCGGGGGTGATTTTGCTGGCCGGAGAGGGGGATCCGGTGCGCCGGGGGGACGCCCTTATGGAAATTTACGGCAAGGACCAGGGATGCCTCGCCCCTGCCGCAGAAGCCCTAGGACAGGCCGTAGGCTATCACCAGACGCCGCCGGCGAGGGCGCCGCTGATTTATGGAAGGAAACAGATATGATTTGGAATAAAAAAGACATCTCCCGGGAACAGGTACGGGGCATGACGATGCGATACGGCTGCGACGACCTCACGGCGTCCATTTTGGCGCGCCGGGGAATCATCAGGGGGGCGGACCTTTTGTATTTTTTGGAAGACGACCTTCGCTTTCAGCATAGTCCCTTCTTATTTAACCAAATGGAAAACGCGGTGGACCGCATTTTGCAGGCCAGGGACGAGGGCGAAAAGGTGCTGGTCTTCGGAGACCGGGATGTGGACGGCATTACCAGTACAGTGCTTTTGGTGACCCACTGCCGTGCCTTGGGGATTGACGTGGACTGGCGGCTTCCTGCGGGGAACGAGGACTACGGCCTCACCATGGCGGTGATCGACGATTTTGCCGCCGCGTACGGCACCCTGCTCATCACCGTGGACTGCGGCATCTCCAACGCCCCGGAGATCGCCCACGCCGCGGAACTGGGGATCGACGTGATCGTCACGGACCACCACGAGCCGCCGGAGATACTTCCGGAGGGCGCCGTCATCTTGGATCCCAAGGCACCGGAATCGGGGTATCCCTGGACCGGTATTTCAGGCTGCGCTGTGGTGTACAAACTGGTGTCGGCCCTGCGTTTTGCCCAAAGCGAGTTCTACAATCAAGAGATCTGCCTGCTTAACGTACGCCCCCTCACGGAGGCCTACGTGATCGAGTGTCTGAAGGTGCAGAACATGACGGTGAAGGCGTCGCTGGCGGAAACGGTGGTGCCTGGTACCGTATCCCTGCAGAACACCCGGATCCTGCCTTTTTTGCAGGGTCAGCGGCTTCTCACCTGGGATGCGCCCCTGCAAAAAAAACAACTGGAAAAAATATTCGGTACGGCCTACGACTTCCAACTTTTGGATTTTCGCCGGGAGGCGGAACAATTGTTCCCCCAGGCTGTGGCCATAAGCCTGCTCAAGCTCAAGGATAATTCCCGAATCGCCCGCTACAAGGACGAGCCCGCCACGGAGATAGAGGGGTTTTTCAATTTTTTCGTCACCTGCATGCTGCGGAAAACCGGTCCTGCCGGTACGGGACAGCTCACGGAATTTCATGACCTGCAGATGGTGGCCTTGGCGGCTTTGGCGGACATCATGCCCCTGATGAACGAAAATCGTCTTTTTGTACGCCGCGCCCTGCGGTCGATAAACCAGGGTCAGGCGCGGCCGGGGCTGCTGGAATTGCTCGCCCGGCAAAATCTACTGGGAAAGCATATAAGCAGCGTTGATTTGTCCTGGCGGATAACCCCCCCCCTGAACGCGCCGGGGCGGATAGGTCGGCCGGATTTGACGGTGAAGCTTTTTTTGACGGCGGATGCCCAGGAGCGCACCCAGATCGCTCAGGAAATCATTCAGATGAACGATGCCCGGAAACAGGTGGAAAGTGAGGTGTTCCCCATCGCAGACAGCGCCGCCTTCCGCAATATGCTGGATTATGCCGATAAATTCGCCGTGGTGGTGGACCCGCGGATTGACCGGGGCGTCACCGGCAGCTT
Source organism: Spirochaetaceae bacterium (assembly GCA_031290725.1). Classification (GTDB taxonomy): domain Bacteria; phylum Spirochaetota; class Spirochaetia; order Treponematales; family Treponemataceae; genus JAISTZ01. The sequence continues at coordinate 476 of JAITMZ010000075.1, read as the reverse complement.
GGCCAATAAGCTGGTCAAGACCTTCGGCGTGCCTGCGGTGGTGATCGCCAACATCGACGAAACCCGGGCCACCGGCTCGGTACGTTCCGCCCGGGGGTTTGACGCCACAGCTCTTTTGTCCCGTTTTGCGGACATTCTGGTACACTACGGCGGGCATCAGGCGGCGGCGGGGTTCAGCATCCTGCGAAAGAATCTTGACGCCTTCACGGATCGCCTGAAGGAAATCGCCCCGGCGGTGGAATTTGACGCCCCGGAGGATGAAAAAATCGACGTTGACGCGGAACTACGCCACAGCTATATGACGCCGGAGTTGATAAAAACCGTGGACCTTCTGGAACCCTATGGCAAGGATACCCGGGAACTGCGCTTTGTGGTTCGGGGCGTCACTATCGTGGACGCCAAAATCTTAGGCAAGACCGAGCGCACCCACCTGAAACTCACCTTCCAGTGCGGGGAAGGCAAGAGCGCCCCCAAAT
>JAITMZ010000027.1 GCA_031290725.1 Spirochaetaceae bacterium | reverse complement strand
CTGGTTCCCTCCCAGGTGCAGGAAAAAATCGCCCAGGTACTGGATCGGGCTGCCCCCAAAGACCTCAAGGATGGGGATTCCCGGGCAAAGTTTCTGGCAGCCCTCCCCGCGTATCTCTACGGCACCATTGGGGGCAACACCGCCTGCCTGGAGGTATCCACGGATAAGGGGGCCTCCTCCCGGAGGCCCTCGTGCCTACGGGTTCCCAGCCCGCCTTCCCAGCGATAAACAAAGGCGGCCTCCTACCGGAGTCCACCCCCCGCGCCAGCCCAGCGCCCCCTTGTGCTTTTTTCGCTTCCATGTTATACTCCTGTCATGACTCCCTTCGATTCGCGCCTGCTGGCGGGATTTGCTGCGGCGGGTGAGGCTTTCCGGCCCGGCGCCACGCTCCTGGCGGTGTCCGGTGGCGCCGATTCGGTGGCGCTTCTGGCGTCCTGTGCGGCATTGCGGGACCGGCGGCATCCGGCGGAGAGCCTGGCGGTGGCTACGGTGGATCACGGTATTCGGCCGGACGGTGCAGGGGCGGCGGACGCGGCATTTGTGGCGGTACTGTGCGCGTCCCTGCCCCGCGTGGAGTGCCGGGTGATGACCCTGGGTAACGGCGCGGTACAGGACTGTGCGGCGCGGCGCGGACGGGGCATCGAGGATGCGGCCCGGCATTTGCGATACCAGGCATTGGAAGAGGCGGCGCGGGAACTGGGGTGCCCGGTGGTCTGCCTGGCCCACACCCGGAACGACGTGTTGGAGACCATACTTTTCCGGTTCCTGCAAGGCAGCGAAGACGCCGGGGGCATCCCCCGCAGACGGACATTCACAGACGGGCACGGCGTGTTCGTGCGGCCATTGCTGGGCACGAGCCGGGCCGAGGTGGAAGCCTACCTCACCGCCCGCCGTATCTTCTGGCGTACCGACGTCACCAATGCGGACGGGGCATATCTGCGGAACCGGGTGCGCCGTGACCTGATACCGAAGCTGGATGCGCTGTTTCCCGGCTGGGACCGGGCGGCCCTGTCCGGCGCGGAGAAGGGGGCGGACAACGCTGCGGTGATTGGGGCGCTGGCGGACAGTCTGACCTGGGTGCGGATTGGGGACGGCGCGGCTTGCGTACAGGCGAAGGCATTCTTCGCGCTGCCCCGGGCGGTGCGGCGGGAATTGATATACCGCGCCCTCGCCCTTATTGACACACACGCCCGTTTCCCCTATACTTTAATTTCACGCTTTATCGTCGGCGGTGAGGGGAATCGCCACTTCATGCGGGTAGACACGGGGGAAGTGGCGCTGGAAAAGAAATACGGTCGAGTGTGGGTACGGAAAGTGGCGTGACGCACTAAAAAAAGGGTGCGCTATCCCCCGGGTACCTGCCGATACTAGAAAAGCAAACTATCGCCGGAGAAAACAATGAGCGACAAGAAGAAGGATACGAAAAACGACCTGAAAAACGCCGTACCTCAAAAATCAAGGAGCAGCGGCCCCCGCTCAAGCTCCAATGTGCCCTATAACAATAGGATGTACGGATTTTCCTTTGGGTTTGGGGCCTTCTTGTTTTTAATTTTTACCATTTACCTGCTCGCCACCTTTCTGCCCAGGGACAAAACCCTGAACAACGTCCAAGACATGCCCTACTCGGCGTTTATCGACAACGTGAAGCTGAACCGGGTGACCGAGGCGCTCGTCCTCAACGGGAACACCATCCGCTGGATCAGCCCTGCGGTGGGAAGCTCCCTGGGCCTGACACCGGACAAAGCGATATTCAAAACCATAATCCCCTACACCGATGCCACCTTGGTTTCTTTGCTGGAGCAGCATCAGGTGGCATTGTCCGGGTCATTCACCCAGGAATCCCTGCGCTCCCAGTTGTTGAATTCCATCCCCACGATCATCATCGCCTTCTTTTTTCTCCTCTTCCTGCGGCAAAATACCCGGAGTTTGCAGTTCGGCAAGAGCCGGGCGCGGATCTACCGTGGAGGCAGAAAGGCCACCTTCGAGGATGTGGCGGGCCAAGAACAGGCGAAAAAAGAGCTTGCCGGAATCATCGACTTCCTCAAAAATCCCGACAAATACGTGTCCATGGGCGCCAGAATTTCCACCGGCGTGCTTCTGGTGGGCAGCCCCGGTACCGGCAAGACCCTGCTGGCCCGGGCGGTGGCGGGAGAAGCTGACGTGGCGTTCCTCCACATGAGCGGCTCCGATTTTGTGGAGATGTTCGTGGGGGTAGGGGCGAGCCGGGTACGCGACCTGTTCGAGCAGGCCCGGCGGCTGGCCCCGGCGATCATTTTCATCGACGAACTGGATGCGGTGGGACGGGCGCGGGGTGCCGGTCTGGGAGGGGGGCACGATGAGCGGGAACAGACCCTGAACCAGATGCTGGTGGAGATGGATGGCTTCGAGACCTCCGACGGTGTCATCGTGCTGGCTGCTACCAACCGGCCCGACGTGCTGGACAAGGCGCTTCTCCGCCCCGGCCGTTTCGACCGCCAGGTGATGCTGACGCTGCCGGACATTAAAGAGCGGACGGCGATACTGGGGGTGCACGCCAGGGGCATCCCCCTTTCCTCCGGTGTGGACTTGGAGCATTTCGCCCGGGCCACCCCCGGCATGAGCGGCGCAGAACTGGCTAACCTGGTGAACGAGGCGGTGCTCTTCGCCGCAGAACACAACATCACCGAGGTGGGCATGGCGGAATTCGAACACGCCCGGGACAAGATTCTCATGGGTGTCGCCCGGGAAGACATGGTGATCCCCGAACAGGAGCGTAAAATGACCGCCTACCACGAGGCAGGCCACGCGCTGCTCCACTATTTCCTTAAAACCGCCGCGCCCCTCCACAAGGTTACCATCATCCCCCGGGGGAACGCCTTGGGCATCACCGTGGGAATCCCCCGGGAAGACTCCTATTCCCACACAAAAAGCTGGTTCCAGGACGCTCTGGCGATCCTCTACGGGGGCTATGCGGCGGAGACCATCGTGTACGGCGAAACCACCACGGGTACCCAGAACGACCTGCAGCAGGCCACGGAGATCGCCCGGAAGATGGTGTGCAGTTGGGGGATGTCTCCGGAGATCGGCGCGGTGGCCTACGCCCAAGACGATGAGCCGGTGTTTATGGGCCGGGACTTGGTACGCCATAAAACCGTGTCCGAAGAAACCGCCCGCATCATTGACGCAGCGGTGAAGCGCATCATGGACGAAGCCCGGTCAACCGCCAAAAGCATCCTTACCGAGCAGCGGGACAAACTGGAGGCACTGGCGGCGGCGTTGATTGAACGGGAAACCCTGAGCGACTCCGACGTGCGTCAACTGTTGCACCTGGGGGCCGTGTAAATCGGAACAGGCGGGTAAATATGAGCAAAAAACTGCGTTTTTGTATATTAATATGCCTTCTCTTAGGCATCCGGCTATCCGCCCAAACCGGCGAGCAGCCCGTGATTTCCCCGGCTGTTCCGGGCTTTGTGGCTCAGACAAACCGAAATATTGCCCGGCGTTTTCTGGAACTGGCCCTGAAAAGCCTGAATGTCGGGCGCTTTGACGAAGCCTCCCATCAGGCCGAACAGGGTTTGTCCTACGACGGCGGGTTTTCCGGCCTGTGGTACGTGCGGGCTGCAACAGAGCAGCAGCGGGGATCCCCGCCGGGAACGGTATCGGCCTTCCTTGATGCCGCCATAAACGCGGACAACTGGTTGGGCTGCCCTTGGGACGCCGCCCGCCTGCTCTATGCGGACATCCTGGCGGACACCCGGGAGCCTCGCCGGGCACTGGACCTGCTGGATGCCGCACCCCCCCTGACAGGCACCAACCCGGCCTACATCCGGGCAAAGGCATACTACCGCTTGGGCACTCCGGATGGCCGGTTGCGGGCAGAGGAACTGACCGCCGACATTCTCAAAACCGACGCCGGGGACGAGCGATTTTTGCTGCTGTATTTCCAAAACAACATTCTCTCCGGTTTTGACACCACCCCCCTCCAACGTGCCGCCGCCGCGGATTACGTACTCCAGGTTTTTGAGTCAGACACCACCGACGTCGGCCTGATTCTCTCCGCAGCGGCCTTTGCCGGGGGCGATCGGCGGGTCAACCTCCTGCGATCCTTCAATGCCCGGGGTCTCCGTCATCCCCTGTACGCCCTCTTCGCCCTGGACGACGGCCTGTTGTCCCCCCGTGAAGCCCTGGACTACTTCATCGCCCAGACCGGTCCCATGCCCCGGGAAATTTTGGAGACCTTCGGCGCGCGGCTTGCGGAAAAAATCGCCGGAGAGACGGCGGCGGAAGCAACTGCCCCGCAGGATACCGCTACCGGCGGTGCCACTGTGAGTGGTGTGCAACCCCGTGACAACACTACTCCTGGTGCCGCCATGGATAGTGTGCAAAATCAGAATATAGCCAATAAAAACGCTACAGATAGTGCCGCTGCGGAGAAGGCTGCCGTGAAATTGGAAGAGGCGAAACAGCTTCTGGAGGATTTCCGAACCTTCTTGGACTCTTTCTCCGGTACCATCACGGAGGATACCGATGGCGACACCATTCCAAACGTGACCATCACCTATGAACGGGGCCGCCCCGCCCGCATCATCTGCGACCCGAACCAGGATGGATTCCCCGGCTGGGACATGGCCTGCGACTACGGCACCCCCCGGGACGTCATCCTGCAAGACAGTCGTATTCTGCGCTACGGTGACTATCCCGCCCTAGCCTCGGCGGAGATTCCCCAGGGCATAACCGTCACTTTTCGCCGCGGCGGTCTGGCCTGGACGCCGGTGAACATCTATCTGTCCCCGGTTTTGTTCAATGCCCCCGGTGAATTTCACTTTTTCATCCCCGAACCCGTCCCCCGTGTTGACCCCCTGATTCAACGTCACCTCTTTGCCGCCGCAGGAACCGTAACCGTGGCTCTGGAGGGTCCCGCCGGAAGGCGCGTTGTCTTCACCCAGGTCAACGGTCAGCCGGCCTACGGTGAATACTTCCACGGTAGTACCCTTTTCGCTCGGGCGGAATTCACCGGCGGCATCCTCACCCTCCGCCGGGTGGACACCGACGGGGACGGTATTTTCGAGCGCCTGGAGGAATACCGCTTTGACCAGACCGCCCCAGTGCTGGACGCCGCCGAATCGGTCGTCCTGTACGCCGGACTTTTCGGCAGCCTTGCCTTTCCGGCGGGCCTGTATTGCGCGAAAATCACCCTTGATTTTGACGGGGACACCCTGGCGGATTTCTCCGAGGAGCATACCCTGGAGGGCGGCACAATCAGCCGGTGGTGGCGCGGCGGCGAACTGGAACAGTCCCATACCCTGGACCGCGCGGGACGCACCGCCGAGTCGGTCTTTGTATACGGGCCGGAACGTCGGCAGGTGCGGGTGCGTTATCAGGACGACGAGCCCGTGGAGCTGATCCGGGAGGGAACGCAGATCCCGGTGACCAGGGCCGAAAATTGTGATTTTTATTGGATTGGCCAACCCAGTCCCGACGATGCTTTGGCCTTGAATCAGGCAGTCAAAAACGTGAAAGAAAACGGTGTCTTTGTCTTTGAGGGCGAAGAAAACCGCATCTTTGTGGTCCGTGCGGGTGTGTATAGCTTTGGGGAGCTGGTACATGAATAAAAAAATAATGGCGGCGGCCTGCGGGCACGGGATGAATCGGCTGATATTCTTCCTGGCCGCGCTTTTCTGCAGCGCCTGCATTTCCATAGGGACTAGGGATGCCTATGCGCCCCCGGACTGGACCGAGGCGGATTCACTCCAGGCCGAAATCGCACGGCTGGAAGAAATGCTGCCCAAAGAGCCCGTGCAGACCCTCTGGCGGGCGGAATTGCTGCAAAAAAACGCCGCCCGGCACCGCACCGGCAGCACGGATCCGGTCTACGCCGATGTGGACGCCCTGTTCGCCAAGGTTGCGGGCAAGGTGGCGGCACTGCAAAAAGAGGCGATTGACAAGGAAAAATGGGCCGACGCGCTGCGCTTTCGGCGATCCCTGGCAGCGGTGGGTGCGGTCTCCAGCGAAGACTGGCCGGATGAGCGGGAACTGGAAGCAAAGCTGCTGGCAGGGGTCCCCGGAAAACGCCCTCCGGCCCCGTCCGGCGCCGGAAATACGGTCATCCAGAGTTCGTCCATTGCCCAAACCATCGCCGGGACGGTGACGGTTTGGCTCGACCTGGGGATTAAGGTGGAACACGGCCTGGGATATGCGGCCAGCGGTCTGGGTTCCGGTTTTTTCATCGACCGGCGGGGTTATCTGATCACCAATTACCACGTGATCCACTCGGAGGTGGACCCAAAATACGAGGGTTTTTCCCGGCTCTACATCAAGCCCGCCGGTGACCCGGACACAAAAATTCCCGCCAGAGTGATCGGCTGGGATCCCCTGTTGGACTTGGCGCTGCTAAAAACCGAAATCGTCCCGCCTTACGTCTTCACCCTGGGATCCTCAACTGAACTGGACCCCGGCGAACGGGTCTTCGCCATCGGGTCGCCGGTGGGTCTGGAAAGCACCGTCACCTCGGGGATAGTGTCGGCGGTGAACCGCAAGCTTCTGTCCGTGGGCGGAGTGATGCAGATCGACGCGGCGGTGAATCAAGGCAATTCCGGCGGCCCCCTGATCGACAGCAACGGGAACGTGCAGGCCATCGTCTTTGCCGGCGCCCTTCAGTACGAAGGTTTGAACTTCGCCATTCCCGTGGAATACCTGATAGATATTTTACCCCAATTATATCAGGGAGGGAAACGCAGCCAGTCTTGGATCGCAGGCTACGGCAGAACGATCCGCAATCTCCAGGACGGCATTTCCGGGGTAGAGGTACAGTACGTGCTGCCCGGCGGAAGCGCCTCCCGGGCCGCCGTGAAGGAAGGTGACATCATCACCGGCGTGAACGGAAAAGCCGTGGGGAGTATGGAGGACATGCAAAACGCCCTCATCCGGCTGCCGGCAGACAGCATCACCGCCATCGCCGGGGTGCATCCCGACGGATTACCCTTCAGCGCCCTAGTGTATCTGGCTCCGCGCCCCGAAAACCCCGGCTTGGATGTGTACGAGCGGGATGTGATAGCCCGGGCATTTATGCCCCTCTTCGGCATGGAATTACAGCCCCTGTCGACGGGCTCAAAAAAACGATTCTCGGTGATCCGGGTTCTCAAGGGCAGCATCGCCGACGAATCGGGATTTTCCACCCACGACCCGGTGGACGTGATGAAGGTGCGGATCAGCAAGGAAAAGGACGTGATCTACGCAGAGCTTTTCACAAAAAAACGAAAAAACGGGTATTTCGACATGAGCATCGCCATCGGCGCGCCTCTGGACAGTCCGTACTACTTTTAGGAACATCCCCTAGGGGAATTGAACCCCTGTTATAAGAATGAAAATCTTATGTCCTAACCACTAGACGAAGGGGACAAATCTTGTATTAGTATAAAACATTTTTAAAAATATGTCAAGCCCGTTTTCGTAAAATTTCGTTTTTTATTTCTTTTTTTCCTTCGGCGGATCATCTCCGTCTCCCGCTTCATTCCCGGGGGGCGCCTTTTTCTTGAATGGATTGGGGATAGTAAATTTTCTTTTCCCCGCGGCCGGCTTTTCCTCCGCATCTTGGTCGTCTGCACCTTCCGTTTCATCCCCGGTTGACTCGGTATCGCCTTTTTTTGCCCCTTCCTTGCCTTTGACGGCCCGCTGTTTGCGTGCCCGCCGGGACTTGCGAAGACCGTGCGCGTCGGCCAAAATGGAAAACAGGGTGAGAAACAGAATGACCCCCCCTGCGGCGATCAGCACACGGATATCGGTCATTACAGCTTTGAGCACCCGTATGATGGTGTATATGTCCATACCTTGTGTATCGGCAGGACGGGGCAAAAAAATAATCCAAAACCCCGTAGGTTTCCCGGGTTTGCCGGGCACATTCGCAGCATGGAACCCTATTTTTCGCAGAAAATCAGGCATTGAACATTGTTCCGGTTTGTGCTATGCTGTTTTCATGAAGATGAGAAAAAACATTGATTATTCATATCAATTACGCAAAGAATTGCGGGCGCGAATAAAAAGAATCGCCCTCGCCCTGTGCGGCGTCATCGCCGGGCTGTTGCTCATCCTGCGGTTTGTCATCTTTCCGGTTCGAATCCAGTCCTTTTCCATGGAGCCAAACATTTCCCCCAATTCCCTGGTCTTTGTGACCCCCTTAGTGGGCACCAGGGATGAGTTGCCGGTAATCAAGGCGGTGGAACGGGGGGATGTGGTACTTGTATATCCCTCGGCGCGGTCGTCGTCATCATTTTTGATGGACGTGCTGGATACCACGATTTCATTTTTGACTTTCCGGCAAGTTTCGCTGGTGAATCCCCGGCATCTGTCATCTCTTTCGCCCGCCATCGTGCGAATCGCGGGGATGCCCGGCGACCGGGTTTTCATGAAAAACCATATACTCTACGTGAAGCCCGCAGGGGAATCCCGGGCCGCCACAGAATTCGAGCTCTCGGAAAAAAAATACAACACCATTGTGCAGCCCTTTCCCACCGACTGGGACAGCGCCTTGGGGGTTGCCGGGGATTTTTCCGAAATAACCCTGGGGGGCAATCAATTTTTCCTGCTCTGCGACAACCGTTCCACCTCTATGGATTCCCGCATCTGGGGTCCTGTACCCGCCGACGCGATTTTGGGCAAAGTGTGGCTTCGGTATTTTCCCCTAAACCGCTTGACCAAATTCTGACCGGCACCCGCTTTTATGCCTAGTCTCCGATTGCTTGATTCGCGGCGAGGGTTTCATCCCCCGTCCCTTGGGGTGAAAGCGGGGTA